>CALKKN010000065.1 GCA_937995275.1 uncultured Lysobacterales bacterium
AATCGTGGCATAGTCCATGGCGCCCTCGTTCTTCATTTGCCGGAGCACCCGATGCACCGCTTCGATCCGTTCGGCATGGCTGTCCATCCAGGCGGCCAGGGGATCCCGCTTGCGGCCGGCGGTCTGCAGCACACACTCAACCAAACGATTGTGCTGAGTGAACAGTTCGCCGCGCAGGTTGGCCCTGGAAATCGCATGCCACTGACCGGCCACGTCCAGGGCCTCCACCTGCTGCCGCAGCCACTTCAGTTCGAGGGCGTCGCCCAGGCCGAAAAAGATGTCGGCAATCCGGTTGACATCGCTGCGGCGGCTGGCCGCGGTTTCGACAACGTCCAGCGCCGGGAACAACCGCTCGAGCATGACCGTCCGCTCCGCCAGTTTCCTGGGGAAACCACCGTCGACGTACGGTTGCATCTCCTCCTCCATCCGCTCGATTTCTTCCCCGGACATCGATTGCCTTATGGTCTTTTCCACGATGTCGAGACCCGGCCTCAGCCGTTCCACCATCATCCGGATATCCAGCTTACGGCCTTGCAGGTTCAACAACCAGCGGGCAGCCTGCCGCAACAGGTTCCACATTGCGAGATTCGCATCGGTCTGGAGATCGCTGGGCACCTTCGTGTCCAGGGCTTCCACGCCGGTCCAGAAGTCCCGCGCCCGGAAAACCTCGCGCGCAATGGTGTATGCCCGCGCCACCTCGCCCGAAGTGGCTCCCGTATCCTCATGCATGCGCAATGCGAACGAAGCACCCATCCGGTTGACCAGGCTGTTGGTCACCTGGGTGGCGATGATTTCGCGCTTGAGCCGGTGCTGCGGCACGTACTTCCCGAAGCGCCGGCGCAGCGGGCCCGGAAAGTAGTTGACCGCCTCGTCCGACAGCCACGCGTCCTCGGGCACGTCCGACGCCAGCAGCTGCTGGTACAGGACGATCTTGCTGTAGGACAGCAGCACCGAAAGTTCCGGCCGCACCATGCCCAGGCCCTGGTCGCGCCGATCCCGGAGTTCGTCGTCATCGGGCAGGAACTCCAGCGACCGGTCCAGCAGCCCCTGGTCTTCCAGCACGCCGATGAAATGAGCCTGAGAACCCAACCTGGACGGTGAGAATTTCTCCATCATCGTGAGGGCCTGGGTCTGCAGGTAGTTGCTGCGCAGCACCATTTGCTCGACCTCGCCGGTCATTTCGACCAGGAGCGCGTTGCGCTTGTCCGGGCTGAGCCCGCCGTCCCGCATCGCGAGATTGAGCAGAATCTTTATGTTGACCTCGTGGTCCGAGGTGTCCACGCCGGCGGAGTTGTCGATAAAATCGGTGTTGATCCGGCCGCCGGGGCGGGCGAATTCGATCCGGCCGCGCTGGGTCACGCCCAGGTTGCCGCCCTCCCCGATCACGCGGCAGCGCAGCTCGCTCCCATTCACCCGCACGGCGTTGTTGGCCAGGTCGCCCACGTCCGCGTGACTCTCGGACGCCGCCTTGACGTAGGTCCCGATCCCGCCGTTCCACAACAGGTCCACCGGCGCTTTCAGCAACGCGCGGATCAGCGCGTTGGGCGTTAGCTGGTCTTCTTCGACGCCCAGCCAGGCCTGCACTTCCTCGCTGATCGGAATGGTCTTGTCCAGCCGGGAATAAACGCCACCGCCCGAAGAAATCAGCTCGCCTTTGTAGTCGGTCCAGCTCGAGCGGGCCCGGCGGAACAGCCGCCGCCGCTCGGCGTAACTGGTCTTCTCGTCCGGGTCGGGGTCGAGAAATATGTGCTGATGATTGAAAGCCGCCTGCAGCCGGATGTGGCGCGACAGCAGCATGCCGTTGCCGAACACATCGCCGCTCATGTCGCCGATGCCGACCACCGTGAACGGCTCGCGCTGAATGTTCCTGCCCAGTTCCCGGAAATGCCGCTTGACCCCCTCCCAGGCTCCCTTGGCCGTTATGCCCATGCCCTTGTGGTCGTACCCCGCCGAACCGCCGGAGGCGAAGGCGTCACCCAGCCAGAACCCGTGTTCCGCCGCGATCGCGTTGGCCGTGTCGGAAAAGGTCGCCGTGCCCTTGTCGGCCGCCACGACCAGGTAAGGATCGTCATCGTCGAAACGCACCACTCGGGTGGGCGGGACAATGTCATCTTTATCTAAATTATCAGTAATATCCAGCAACCCATTGATAAAACTTGTATAACATGCAATACCTTCCGCCTGATATGCGTCGCGACCCCCCTCCTCGGGCGGGCGCTTGAGCACAAATCCACCCTTCGCTCCCACGGGCACGATCATGGTGTTCTTGACGTTCTGCGCTTTCATCAGGCCCAGCACTTCGGTCCTGAAATCCTCGCGCCGGTCCGACCAGCGCAAGCCGCCGCGGGCGATCTTCCCGCCGCGCAGGTGAATGCCTTCGAAGCGTGGCGAATATACCCAGATCTCCCGATAGGGCCGCGGCAGGGGCAATTCCGGCAGGGCCTGCGAGTCGATTTTGAAGCTGATGTAGTCCCGCGGGCTGCCGTCCGGGCGAGGCTGGTAGTAATTGGTGCGCAGTGTCACGCCGATCACCTCCTGGAATGCGAACAGGATACGGTCCTCATCGAGGCTGGAAACAGATTCCAGCGCACGTCGGAATGCGCGGCGGATCGCCTTGACCTGGGCGGCACGATCCGCGCCGCGCGCGGCCACCAAGTCGGCGAGATAGTCCGTGAACACCCGGTCCTGGGCGAGGGCGCCGTCCACCAGGGCCTCGAAACGGCGTTCGAGCTGTCTGCTGGCCTGCTCCGCCCGTCGTTTGTTCGCGATCTCGCGATCGGGGTCGAACATGGCCTCGAACAACTCCACCAGCAGCGACGCAATGGCCGGATGCCGGGACAGGGTCTCGCTCATGTAACTGGCCGAAAAGGGGATCCCGGTCTGCAGCAGGTACTTGCAGTAGGCGCGCAGAACCTTGACCTGCCGCCAGTGCATCTGCGAAGCGATGATCAGGCGATTGAAGCCGTCGCTGTCCGTCGCGCCCCGCAGAATGCGGTCGAAGGCCTCAGTGAAACCGTCGCGGATACGGTCCAGGTCGAGTTCCCGCCGGACCGCGGGGATCATGTCGAAGTCCTGAATCCACAGGTGTTCCTCGTCCGGCAGCCGCAATTCGTAGGGCCGCTCGTTGACAATGTGCAGCCCCAGATCTTCGAGCATCGGCAACACGTGCGACAGGGGAATCGGCGCGTCCTTGCGAAACAGTTTGAAACGGATGATGCCGCCGCGCCGCTTGCGCGGGCGGTATAGGCTCATCCGCAGAGGTTCCCCGCCGTCGACTGCCGCGGCGTTCTCGACGTCGAACGCGGCCACCCAGGGCGAAATGTCCTCCTTGTAGGCCTCCGGGAACGCCCTGCCGAACCGAGCGGCGTACTGCAGGCCGGTTTCCTCGCCCAATTTTTCAACGAGTATGTCGCGGAGTTCGTCGGTCCAGGAACGCACGGCCTCGACGATCTTCTGCTCCAGCGAGGCCACGTCGAAGTCGACATCGGCGCCGGGTGAGGGGCGGACGATGACGTGCAACCGGGCGAGGGGCGACTCCGCCACCATCACGGAATAATCGAGGCGCACGCCTTTCAGCGCCCGCTTCAGGATGGCCTGCACGGCCTCCCTGTTTTCGGTATTGAACTGCTCTCTGGGCAGATAGACCAGGCAGGAATAAAAACGCCCGTAGCGCTCCCTGCGGATGAACAGCCTGACGCGCTTGCGCTCCTGCAGGTTCAGAATCCCGACCGCGATCTCTCTCAATTCCAGCGAGGATGCCTGCAGCACTTCGTCGCGCGGCAGTGTCTCCAGGATGTGCACCATGGCTTTCCAGGCGTGGCTGCCGGGTACCAAGTGGCTGCTTTCCAGAACTTTCTGCATCCGCACGCGGGCCATGGGTGTCTGCATCGCCCCGATGTTATAGGCGGATGACGTGAACAGGCCCAGAAAACGCCGCTCACCAACGGTGCGCCCGCGCCGGTCGAAGGTCAGCACACCGATGTAATCGAGGTAGCCGGCCCGGTGAACGGTGGAGCGCGCATTGGTCTTGGTGATGATCAGCGGGACCGGCTGACCGCGTTTGCGGGCCACTTCAGCCAGGCTGGTGAGCGGACGGGACCGGACCATGTCCGGGGTCTCCCGCAGGATGCCGAGGCCGCTTCCGTCGACCACCTGCAGTTCGTACTGCTTCTTGCCCCTGACCACCCGGTAGTCGCGCACACCGAGAAAGATGAAATGGTCGTCGAGCAGCCA
>CALKKN010000066.1 GCA_937995275.1 uncultured Lysobacterales bacterium
CGCCGATTGGGGCGGTGCCGAGCTAACCCGACAAGCCAACGGCCAAGAGTGTATAGGTTTAATACAACTAGTTCAAGGGAGTTTCCGTCCAGATTCCCTTTCTTTGATTCATTCGTATAGATACTGTATAATTTAACTACACTAAATACGGTAACTTATGAAATCAGAGGCACAGCCCAAATGAATAGCGCTGCGAAAGTCGTCGAATACCCGGGCGAGAAGCTGTACACGATTGGCACGGTTTCAAAACTTACCGGCGTGGGCGCTATCACCCTGCGCGCCTGGGAACGGCGCTATGGACTGATACAACCGGTGCGCAAGGAAAGCGGACACCGCCTGTACACGCGTAAGCACATCGATCAGATCAACCGCATTACGGCCCTGACCCAGCAGGGTATTCGGATAAGCCAGATCCGGCCCGAGATGCTCGAAAGCGGGATGACGCCAGAGGACGGCCCCCGGGCGGACCAGTGGAAAAACTACCTGGACAGCATGCTTGCCGCAATCGTGCATTTCGACGAAGACCGGCTGGAGGAAGTCTACAACGAAGCCCTCTCCCTGCATTCGATCGGCGTGGTCACGCGCCGACTGCTGACCCCGCTGCTGGTCGAACTGGGCCTCCGCTGGGAAGGCGGCGAACCCGCCAGCATCGCCGAAGAGCACTTTTTCGCGTTCTACCTGCGCAACAAGCTCGGGGCCCGGTTCCACCACCGGCCGCGCCGCAACACCGGGCCCATGATCCTGCTCGCCGGATTGCCCGGCGAACACCATGACATCGGCCTGCTGCTGTTCGCACTGGCGGCCATCGAGGCCGGCTACCGGGTGCTGCCGCTGGGCGCCAATATGCCGCTCGAATACCTGCCCCAGGTTGCAGGGTCCAAGCACTGCTCGGCCATTGTCCTGTCCGGCGCCGTTGAACCGTCCGACCGGGTGCTGGCAGACGGCCTGCCCGACCTGGTTGCGGCGATCCAAATCCCGGTCTTCGTCGGCGGTCTGTCGTCCGTCTATGGCTGTGATGCGATCACCAAGGCTGGCGCGGAGCCGCTGGGCCGGGATATCGATCATGGCCTGCGCCGCCTGGAAGAAGTGATGGGTGAGTTCGACGGCGGCTGACCCGCCGCCGGCTTCAGTCCCCGAACCCGTCCACCGCGTTCAGCCCCAGCCTGGTGAGCCATTCGGGCCACCGCGCGTCTTCGTGCAGCGCCTCCAGGAATCGGTTGCCGAGCACGGAAGCCAGACCGGGATCGCGGCGTGCGTAGGCGCGATCCAGCCATTCGAAAGCCTCCGCCGCAGCGCCGCTGAACGCCAGGATTTCCACCAGCTGGAATGCCGCGACGGAACCGCTGTCCGCAACCATCTCCTGCAGTAGCGGCTCGGCCTCGGCGGCCTCCCCCTGCGCCGAGAGGGCCAGGATCCGGGCGTAGCGCCGCCAGAACGGATCGCTTTCCTGCTCGGCCTCTGCCAATGCCGAATCGGGCTTGCCCTGGAGCACCTTGACACGGGCGCGGTAGGCGTACGCGCCCGGATAGTCCGGATTCAGCACCAGGAGTTGGCGGTAGGTGGCGAGCGCCGCGTCAAACTCGCCGCGGAATTCCTGCAGCAGCCCCAGGCGCAGCCGACGGCCCAGGTTCAACGGGTCCCTGCCGACCGATTCCTGCAGAAGTTCCTGCGCTGCCGCGAACTCTCCCACGGTGGCCAGCGCCAGGGCGGCCACGCCCAGCACGCCCGCATCCCCCGGGCCCAGTTCGGCCGCGCGGCGCCCGGCCGCTGCCGCACCGCTCCAGTCCCAGTCATGCTGATGGAGGATGTAGCTGAGCACCGCCCAGGCGCGCGCTGCAGCGGGGTCTTCGTCCAGCACGAACTGCACGGCCTCGCGGGCCCTGGCCACGGATTCGCCGCCGGCCTCCGCCGCCAGCCAGGCTGGGTGCAGCCAGATCCCGGCCAGCTCGAGCCGAGCCGCCGCGTAGGTCGGGTCGATCGACAGGGCCGACTCCAGGGCGGCCACTGCGCCCGCCAGGTCCTGTTCGCGCGAAGGGTCGGCGTAGTACAGCCCCCGGGCGTATTGCACCCAGGCCTGCGTGTCGGGCGCCGGCCCCGCTGGCCGGGGTTCCCCCGGCGGTATCGGCGAGACTGCCACGATGTCGTCGCCGATAGCGCCGAGCGTCCCGAGCAAGCCCGGCAGGTCCGCCGCGTACTCCTGACGCCAGACTTCACGATTCTCCCGGGCGTCGAAGAGGGCCAGGCTCAGGATTGCATTTTCTCCTTCGCGACGAAACTTGCCGTCGAGGAGATGCCTGCTCTGGAGACGCTCGGCGATTATCCGGTGACCGCCGCCGCGATCGCGGAAGAAAAAGGACGAACTGCGTGCCGTGACCCGCAGTCCCGGCTCGGCCGCCAGCCGATCGAGAAGCCCGGCGGCCAGCCCTTCACCCAGCACCGCATCTTCCGTTGCCTCCGCAGCGCTTTCAAAAGGCAGGACAGCCAGCGAATTCGGTGGACCGTAAAACACTTCGTGGCGCCCACCGACGCCGGCAGCAGCCGGCCGCCCGGCGGGCGCCGGCGAACTGCCGGGAAAATGATTCCAGGCTACCCAGGCCAGCGCCGCCAGAACCAGCAAGGCCAGCGGCGCAAAGATGCGGCTTCGCCGGGTAGTCGGACCCATCATGTCGACTCTGGCGCGGCCAAACCGGTCAGCTCACTCACCATCCTGTTGAGGCCCGGTTCCCGGTGCGCCGAGCACTTCGTCGTCCAATTCGTTCAACCGCTCCGCCTGGGCCTTCTGCCCGGCAATGATCCCCGGGGCGGGGTCCGCCGCAATGCTGGCGTACAAGAGCACCAGCATCGCCAGCGGCGCCATCAACAGGATTTCGCGCCTCCACATGCAAGGCTCCTCACGGTTTGCCCGACCCGCCGGGCGCTGCCAGCTTAGCGCAGGCGCCGCCGGCCGGACCAGCAATGTTCCGCACGATTATTAATCAATGGATTTTTTGTATTCAAAATATTAAGTTAAACAATGATATGTTGTCCGCTACATTGGACACTGCGGAAGTAGCGCTCCAGGATCGGCGGACACAGGTAACAGGAACTGATTTGCCCAATAAAAACATGGCCTTACACGACCCCATACGGGATTTCAGGGACGGCTGCGGCTTCGCCCTGCTGGCCCATATGGACGGCGAAAAGAGTCATTGGCTGGTGGAGACCACGCTCGAATCCCTCGCGCGGCTGACTCACCGCGGGGCCGTGGCGGCCGACGGCAAGTCCGGCGACGGCTGCGGAATCATGCTGCAGTTTCCCGAGTCGTTCCTGCGCGAGGTGGCCCGGGATTGCGGTTTCCGGATTGCCGAGCGTTTTGCCGCAGGCCTGGTGTTCTTCTCGCCCGAGCCGTCCCTGATCGAGCGCGGCCAGGAAATCCTCACGCGCCACCTCGCCCGCTTCGCGCTCGACGTGCAGGGCTGGCGCGAGGTGCCGACCTGCCCCGAAGTGGTCGGCGAGCAGGCGCTCTCCTCCATGCCCGCCATCTACCAGGTGTTCGTCAACGCCCCGGTCGGCTGGCGGCCGCATGACATCGAGCGCCAGTTGTTCGCGGCCCGACGCTTCGCGTTCGAGGAAGAGCGTAACCTGCCGGACCCGGATCCGCTGTACTACGTGGTTACCCTGTCGAACCTGACCATGGTCTACAAGGGCCTGGTCCAGGCCGAGCACCTGGCGGATTTTTTTCCGGACCTGCGCGATGAGCGCATGACCAGTTCCATCGGCATCTGCCATCAGCGGTTCTCGACCAACACGCTGCCGCGCTGGAATTATGCCCAGCCGTTCCGCTACCTCGCGCACAACGGTGAGATCAACAGCGTGAACGCCAACCGCGACTGGGCCAATGCCCGCGGCGGCATTCTGCGCTCGCCGCTGCTGCCCAGCCTCGACGACCTGTCGCACCTGGTCAACCAGATGGGCTCGGATTCTTCCTCGCTGGACAACCTGCTGGAGGTTTTCCTGGCCGGGGGCATGGACGTGTTCCGCGCGATGCGCCTGCTCATGCCGCCGGCCGTCCGCGATGACATGGACCCGGATCTGAAGGCCTTCCTGCAGTTCAATTCCATGCACCAGGAGCCCTGGGACGGGCCCGCCGGGGTGGTCTCGACGAACGGTCGGCTCGCCTGTTGCAACCTCGACCGCAACGGCCTGCGCCCGGCCCGCTACAGCACCACGCACGACGGCGTCTTCACGGTGGCCTCGGAGACGGGGGTCTGGGACTGCCCGCCGGAGCGCGTCAAGCGCCGCGGACGACTGGGGCCGGGTGAAATGATCGCGGTCGACACCGAGACCGGCAAATTCTGGAAAAACAGCGCCATCGACGACACGCTGAAAGCGACGCACGCGTACCGCGAGTGGATGACCGAAAATATGGTGCGCGTCTGGAATAACGACGAACAGGAGCGCAAGGCAGCCACCAAGTTCATGCGCGAATCGTCCCACCGCCTGCCCATTTTCCAGAAGACGTTCGGGCTGGGCGCCGAGGAGATCGACACCATCATCAACCCGATGGCGATGGAAGCGCAAGAGCCGGTCGGCTCGATGGGCGATGACACGCCGGTGGCGGTTCTGTCCCTGCGCCACCGCTCGATATACGATTATTTCCGGCAGTCTTTCGCCCAGGTGACGAACCCCCCGATCGATCCGCTGCGGGAATCGGCCGTGATGTCGCTGGAGACGTGCATCGGACGCGAACACAACGTCTTTCACGAGACGGCCTCGCATGCCTACCGCGTGCTGCTGCCCTGGCCGGTTCTGAATTATGTTAAATACCAGACCCTGCTGGGCCTGGACCAGCGGTACTACCGCAACGTGCGCTTCAGCCTGAACTACGAGTCGGCCGGGCTCGATTTACGCGCAGCCCTGGTCGACCTGTCCGAATCCTGCGTCGGCGCGGTGCGCGGCGGTGCCACCATCACCGTGCTGACGGACCGAGACATCGGGCGCGGCAAGCTCACGATACCTGCGCCGCTGGCCGTCGGCGCGGTGCACCAGGCGCTGTTGCGGGCCGGCGAGCGGCCCAACGCAAACATCATCATCGAGACCGGCTCGGCACGCGATCCCCACCAGTTCGCGGTCCTGCTGGGCATGGGCGCCACGGCAATTTATCCCTACCTGGCTTTCCAGAGCATCAACCAGCAGCAGGAATCCGGCGCGCTGCAGGGCGACCCCATCCAACTGCGCAAGAACTACCGCCGCGGCATCCGCAAGGGCCTG
>CALKKN010000067.1 GCA_937995275.1 uncultured Lysobacterales bacterium
TTGCAATATCTGACGGGGCAGTTGCTCCATGCTTTGGTGATGGGATCGAGAGGCGTGACAATTTATCGCTCAGTTTTGCTGGTCGTGCTGGCCTCATTCGCAGTTGAATTGGCTGCGGAGGGCTTTGGATTGACCGGGTCAAAACAGGTTAATGACCGCCCTGACGCATCCGGTCCGCCCACGGAAGTCAATATTGGCATCTACTTGTTGGATATATACGACATCGATGACGTTAACCAGGCATTCAGCGTCGACTTGCTCTTTTACGTCAGGTGGCATGATCCGCGCCTGGCCTTGCCGGAAAATGAACGAGCGGGCTGGAATCGTCGGATACCGCTGGAGGAAATCTGGACGCCCAGGCTGCTGGTCGTCAATGATCGCGGATTGACGCCACAGCTACCCCTTGTCGCAGAAATCGATGATCTGGGCAACGTCTATGCCAGGCAGCGTGCCTATGGAAAACTGTCTGCCAATCTCCTGTTTGAAGACTTCCCCTTCGATGCACAGCACCTGCCAATCAGAATTGTCTCTCATGGATACTCCCCGCGGGACTTGCGTTTCTCGTTGGATGATGAATTCAGAAGTGATCTGGGTTCATTCAGCGCAGAGGGATGGTCTTTCCGCATTCTCGGTTCCAGGTTTGACGCCGTACCCATGCCGGACAGCGACGAGGGTTGGGCTCGGTTAACCTACTCGATTGAAGCCCAGCGCAATTCCAGATACTACATACTCACGGTGTTCTTGCCTGTTTCTCTGATTGTCATCATGTCGTGGCTGGTCTTCTGGTTGCCGCCTGACGTTATTCCATCGCGTGTGGGTATCTCAACGGCCTCCATTTTTTCGCTCATTGCATTTATCTTGAGTATCCGCATGAGTCTGCCGCGCGTGTCCTATGTGACACATGCCGATTTATTCCTTCTCGGTTGCACCCTGATCGTAATACTGGCGCTGGCTA
Source organism: uncultured Lysobacterales bacterium (assembly GCA_937995275.1). Classification (GTDB taxonomy): domain Bacteria; phylum Pseudomonadota; class Gammaproteobacteria; order Xanthomonadales; family SZUA-36; genus CALKKN01. Next base: position 956 of record CALKKN010000067.1, read on the forward strand.
TCGTCGTGATGGGCAGCAGGTGGGTCAAATCGGATCGCCTGACCGATGCGCTCCGTCTGAATGCATGGGCACGCGGGGTTTACGTCATCCTGTATGGACTGATCGCGATAATCGCTTTGGTCATCTAGTCCATTCCCTCACTGGAATTCAATGTTTGCACAGGGCGAGAAATCGGGCTTGGCGTATGTCCGCCTCGAGGAATTGCCCCCTTCCCAACGGCACTCTTTCCAATCATTGGCAAGATTCCTGCTCTACGGCCAATGGTCGGCCGAGGGCGAAGTTCCGCATCATAGCGGGCATGTTGCCGAATCCGGGGCAGGAATGCCCCCCGGAAAAGAAACACCTGACGATTTCGACATCTTCAGGCGAACTCCCCGGTGCCCAGGCCTTGCAGTCCAGCGAGGAAGAATACGAACTGGCGTCATAGGGATCGATTGAGTCGTCTTCGGACAAGCCGTTCAGCTGTACCCACTGGTCCACGATGCTGTCCGCGGTCATGTAGAGCCAGCCGTTGAAATTGGTGTCCAGCGCGACGTCGGACCCAAATATATCCTCCAATTCCGGATCTGCAATTCCGGGAACCGTCGTGTCGTTCAGGCCCCAGAAACCCATGAAGTACTTGCTCGCTGTCCAATCCGTATCGGCCTGGACGAAACCGGGGTGAGGCGCACCGATCTGGGGAAAGAAAACGGCGAACCGATCGCTCGTTCGGGGATCCTTGGCCAACTCGTAAACGAACATTCCACCGTTGGAACATCCACTCACCCAGATCCTGCTGCGGTCCACGCAGTAGTCCTTCTCTATTTCGTCCAGGAGCGCTGCGATCTGCGCCACCGAATCGCGGCAGGTAGTCCAATAACAGGTGTAGTCTCCGTTGAAATTGAACTCTCCGGTATTCCAGGTGTTGTCGCCCAGACTTCCATCCCATTTCGGGCAATCGCCGCAGGAATCGTAGCAGTAGTTGTGTCCGGAACCATCGATATCCACGCAAGTGGATGGTCCCTCGGGAGGGCCGGCAGCACAGTCGGGACCACCTCGATCGCAGTTCGGGAGTCTCGCGCTTCGAAATCCGTTCCATGAATTTCGGCCGCCATCGCCGTAGCCGGAGGGTGTGACCACGATGTAGCCGTTGTTCTTGGCATGCCGGGCAAATTGGGTGGGCAATGATCGGAAGCTCCCGCCCCATCCATGCAGGTAAACGAGTACCGGTAATCCGCCGGGCGCATTCACATCGTAGTTCGACGGCAGGCGAACCTCATACTTCGTCGTTGGGTTCCCCACCAGAACCAGGTCGCGCACGTACGTACGCCCAGGGCGGGCCTGCTGGGATGGCAGCCCTGTTACACATCCGCAAGATGGAACGCCCCCCGGTGGTTCGGTGGGGGGATCCACCGGGCAATCCACGGGGCAGGTTTTTCGTTCGTTGCCTTCGCAAATGCCGTTTTCGCATTCCGGTTTTGCCCCGAACGCAGGAATCGTGACGGTTCCCAGAAAGACGACAAGAATGAAAAAATGGATGGTCCTCGGGATTTCTCGGTATGGCATGACTCTCACCTTCGTTAATCTTGACGAGGGGTGAGGCTCTCCGTTTCTGCGGTAAAAGTGCGGGGCCGTTCAGCATTGGCGACCCGTGGCATGGGAGCAGTTTAGCGAACCCGGAACACACACTGCTTTCTTACCACTAACTATAGTCGACGAATCGGCTTTCGGCCACCAGGGGGCAGGTCACGTCGGACTCGAACGGGCCGATGCCATGCCGTTCAAGCAGCGCCTTGAAGTCGTCGCTCAAGTACCGGGCGGCGCGTGCGGGCGACTGTGCAGAATAAAAAAGCCCCGACGTTTGCGGCCGGGGCTTTGAATCTTTCGATTCTGGCGCGGATCCGAATGCCTTTCGAACACCGTGCCCGCCAGAAGATCGTAAGTGCATAATTTGTCTGGAGCGGGAAACGAGACTCGAACTCGCGACCCCAACCTTGGCAAGGTTGTGCTCTACCAACTGAGCTATTCCCGCGGAGGATGGGTATTGTAAGGGAAACCCTATTTGTGTCAACTCCATGCAAGGTTTTTTGTGGCACAATACCGCTTCTTTGAAAACCGGCGAGGCCGTATGGCGAAAGAAGACGTCATCGAGATGGACGGCGTGGTAACCGAAACGCTGCCCAACACCATGTTCCGCGTGGAATTGGAAAATGGACACGTTGTGACCGCGCATATTTCGGGTCGCATGCGCAAGCACTACATCCGCATTTTGACGGGCGACAAGGTCAAGGTAGAGCTGACGCCCTACGACCTGTCCAAGGGCAGAATCACCTACCGAACCAAGTAAGCCCACCGTTTCGCTCAGGCCGGCGCAGGGCCGGCCTGGAGAAAATCTCCTCCCAGATTCCCCCTAGTCCGCGGACGCGGCCGGCAAAGCCTTGGGCTCCTGCTTGCGCGCGGTGACCTTGAGCCGCAACTTCTGCTCCCCCGCTGCCTGACTGCGTTTGGTTGGCGCCTCGACCCGCACTTCGCCCCCGTCGGCGAGATTGCCGAACAGCAGGTCGTCCGCCAGTGGCCGTTTGATCTGCTCCTGGATGACGCGCTTCATCGGCCGCGCGCCCATTTGCGGGTCGAATCCCTGCTCAGCCAGCCATCCGCGGGCGCCTTTGGTGACGCTGATCGTGACGTTCTTCAGCGCCAGTTGCTCTTCCAGTTCGAGGATGAACTTGTCCACGACCATCAGGATGACCGGCATGTCGAGGGACTTGAAGTTGATGATCGCATCGAGACGGTTGCGGAACTCCGGCGCAAAGGTCTTGCGGATGATCTCGATCGCATCCGTCGAATGATCCTGCTCGGAAAAGCCGATCGACCGCCGGGCGCTCTGGGCGGCGCCGGCATTGGTGGTCATCACCAGGATGACGTTGCGGAAATCCGCCTCGCGCCCGTTGGCGTCCGTCAGCTTGCCGTGGTCCATGACCTGCAGAAGGATGTTGAAGACATCCGGGTGAGCCTTCTCGACCTCGTCCATCAGCAGCACCGCGTGGGGACTGCGGGTAACCGCCTCGGTCAGCAGGCCGCCCTGGTCGAACCCGACGTAGCCCGGAGGCGCGCCGACCAGGCGGCTGACCGTGTGCGCCTCCATGTACTCCGACATGTCGAAGCGGATCAGCTCGATGCCCATCGTCAGGGCCAGCTGCCGCGTAACCTCGGTCTTGCCGACGCCGGTGGGGCCGGCGAACAGGAAGGAACCGATCGGCCGCTCGGCATCGCCCAGGCCGGCCCGGGTCATCTTGATGGCGGCCGACAGCGCGCCGATGGCCTCGTCCTGACCGAACACGACAAGTTTCAGGTCGCGCTCCAGGTTCTTCAGCGCGTCGCGGTCGGAGACGGACACCTGCTTGGCGGGAATGCGCGCCATGTGCGCGACGATGTGCTCGATCTCCTGCTCGTCCAGCAACTCCCGGCGCTCGTCTTCGGGCATCAGCCGCTGGCGCGCGCCGGCCTCGTCGATGACGTCGATGGCCTTGTCGGGCAGGTGCCGGTCGTTGATGTGCCGCGCCGACAATTCGACCGCGGCGCGCAGCGCCTGGTCCGTGTACTTGACGTGGTGGTGGTCCTCGAACCGAGTTTTCAGCCCGCGCAGAATCTCCACCGTCTCCTCGACGCTCGGTTCGGCAATGTCGATTTTCTGGAAGCGCCGGGCCAGCGCGCGGTCTTTCTCGAACACGCCGCGGAATTCCTGGAACGTGGTCGAGCCGATGCAGCGCAGCTCCCCGGATGCCAGCACCGGCTTGATCAGGTTGGACGCATCCATGACCCCGCCGGAAGCGGCCCCGGCCCCGATGATGGTGTGGATTTCATCGATGAACAGGATGGCGCCGGTGATGTCCTGCAGTTCCTTGACCACGGCTTTGAGGCGCTTCTCGAAGTCCCCGCGGTACTTCGTGCCGGCCAGCAGCGCGCCCAGGTCCAACGCGTATATCGTGGACTGGGTGAGGACTTCGGGCACCTCGCCATTGACGATGCGCCTCGCCAGCCCCTCGGCCATGGCCGTCTTGCCGACGCCCGCCTCGCCCACGAACAGTGGATTGTTCTTGCGCCGCCGGCACAGCACCTGCACCGTCCGTTCGATTTCCCGTTCCCGCCCGATCAGGGGGTCGATCAGGTCCGCGCGGGCCCGCTCGTTCAGGTTGGTGGTAAACCGCTCCAGGGCCGTATTGCCGCGCTCGGCGGCCTCTTCCCCCGCTTCGATGGCGGGCGAATCACGGTCCGGCGCCGCCGATTCCTTGTCCACGCGGCTCATTCCGTGCGAGATATAGTTCACGACATCGAGCCGCGTGACATCGTGGCGGTTCAGGAGGTAATTCGCGTACGAGTCCTTCTCGCTGAAGATCGCCACCAGGACATTGGCGCCCAATACCTCTTCCTTGCCGGCCGACTGCACGTGGTACAGGGCGCGTTGCAGCACCCGTTGAAAGCCGATCGTGGGCTGCGTGTCGCGGTTGTCCTCGCCCTTCAGCACCGGCACGGTGTCGTCCAGCACCTTCCGCAGCTCCTTTTCCAACGAGGCGACGTCAGCCCCACAGGCGCTCAGGATGCTGAGCGCGGACGCGTTGTCCAGCAGCGCCAGCAGCATGTGTTCCACGGTGAGGAACTCATGGCGGCGCTCGCGGGCCTCCTGGTAGGCCTGGCTGATCGAAAGTTCCAGTTCCTTGCTGAACACCGCGGTTACCTCCGTGCGCGTCGTGCCGGTTGCGACCCCTCACTCATGGGTAGACTGGCTGATCGCGCAGGAGGTTTCAAGCTTTCTCCATGGTGCACTTCAGCGGATGTTCGTTCTGGCGGGAGAATTCGTTGACCTGGGCGACCTTGGTCTCGGCGATTTCGTAGGTGAAGACGCCGCAGACACCCTTGCCGCGGGTATGTACGTGAAGCATGACCTGCGTGGCCCGGTCGTGGCTCATGCCGAAAAAGAGCTTCAGGATCTCGATGACGAAATCCATCGGCGTGTAGTCGTCGTTGAGCAGAATGACGCGGTACATCGGCGGCAGCGTGACGTCCGGCTGCGCTTCCTCCAGCGCCAGCCCCTGATCCTTTTGTGAGTCGAGTTCACGTCCCATGCCGCGATTTTAGCCCAGATGATCCGATTCTAGAAGTCACCGCCCCGGTGCTTTTTTGTTACCGTCTCCGACCCCATCTAGAACGGCATGATGGGTAAGAGTGCTGGTTGCGGAGACATCATGGTCGCCATGTCGGGCGGCGTGGATTCGTCCGTATCGGCCCTGCTGCTGCAAACGGCGGGGCACCGGCTGGCGGGCATGTTCATGAAGAACTGGGAGGAAGACGACCGGTTCGGCGCCTGCCGGGCGGAAGCCGATGCCGCCGACGCCCAGCGTGTCGCCGACCGGCTGGGCATCGTGCTGCACCGCAGGAATTTCGCGGCCGAGTACTGGGATTGCGTGTTCGAGGAATTTCTGGCCGAGTACCGGGCCGGCCGCACGCCGAACCCGGACATCCTCTGCAATCGCGAAATCAAATTCAAGACCTTCCTGGAACATGCCATGGACCTGGGCGCCGGGCGCATTGCGACCGGCCATTACGTGCGCAGCGATTGCCCGGATGGCGTCTTCCGCCTGTTGAAGGGCCGCGACCCGAACAAGGACCAGAGCTACTTCCTGTACACCATTGGCCAGGAGCAACTGGCGCGGACGCTGTTCCCGGTCGGTGAACTCCTCAAGCCCGAGGTGCGGGCGGCGGCTGCCGAAGCGGGGCTGCCGGTGCACGACAAGAAGGACAGCACCGGCATCTGCTTCATCGGCGAGCGTGACTTCAAGGCTTTTCTAAGCGAGTACATCCCGCCCTCCCCCGGCGAGATGCGCACGCCCGACGGGCGGGTAATCGGCCGCCACGAGGGCCTCATGTACTACACGCTGGGGCAGCGGCAGGGCCTGGGTATCGGCGGCTTGCGCGGTTTCACCGATGAACCCTGGTACGTGCTGCACAAGGGCCTCGAGGACAACGTGCTGTACGTCGGCCAGGGCCATGACCATCCCTGGCTGTTCTCCCGCCGGTTGCTGGCGGAGCAGCTCAGCTGGGTGTCCGGATCGCCGCCGCGGGCCGGGGCCCGGTTGCTGGCCAAGGTGCGCTATCGTCAGGCGGATCAGGCCTGCGTGGTCCGTGAAATCGACGGCGGACGCCTGCTGCTGGAGTTCGAGGAAGCTCAGCGCGCCGTGACGCCCGGCCAGTCGGTAGTGCTCTACGACGGCGAAGTTTGCCTGGGCGGCGGCATCATTGCCTGGGCGAACAGCCCCCCTGCAATCCCGGAATCGAGGCTCGCGGAGGTGAGTTACGCATGAAAGATCGCAACCTGGCCCTTGCCGGCGTGTTCCAGGCCACGGAACTGGTCCGCCAGGCTGCCAGCCACGGCACCTGGTCCGGCTACGCCGCCACGTCGTGCCTGAACAGCCTGTTCGTGCTGGAGGCGGATTCGGCGCCAGACGTCTATGGCAACACCGAGCGGATGCGGCTGGGCGTGGAGACCATGCTCGCCGTGCTGCAGGGCGAAAACCGCTATTCCGACGCGCTCCGGTACGCCGTGGGCTTGCTGCAGATCGAACGGAAGTTCCGCCGCTCGGCCCGGTTGCAGGAGGAAATCGGGAGCCGGTTGCTGGAAATCTCCACCATGGGGTCAGAACTCGAGCAGCACGAACGTGAAGACCTGCAGGCACACGAAATTTCCGCGCTGTACTCGGAAACGATCAGCCGGCTGTCACCGCGTATCGTGGTCAGCGGCAAGCCGCAATATCTGAAAAATCAGCGGACCGTGGACTGGGTGCGCGCGCTGCTGCTAGCCGGGCTGCGCTCGGCGACGCTGTGGTCCCAGCTGGGCGGCGGCCGCCTGGAGCTCATGTTGGGGCGCAAGAACATCATCCGTGACGCCCAGTCGTTCCTGATGAGCTAGCCCGAACATTGCAACGTTCGGGCTGGCGCGGCCGGCTTCTAAGTGCCGCCCGATTCGGTGATAATTAGTGGTTAACCCAGCCACCCCAACATAAAACGGAGATCAGCATGGGCGACTCTTTCTCAACCAGCTCCGTCCTGACGGTCAATGGACAGGACTACCGCTTTTACAGCCTGGAGAAGCTCGGGCAGCAGTTCGACATAGCCCACCTGCCCTTCAGCCTGAAAATCCTGCTCGAGAACCTGCTCCGTCACGAGGACGAGGTCGACGTCACGCGCGCGGACATCGAGGCGCTGTGCCGCTGGGACCCCCGGGCAGCGCCGAGTACCGAAATCGCCTTTACGCCGGCGCGCGTCGTGCTGCAGGACTTCACCGGCGTGCCGGCCGTCGTGGACCTCGCGGCCATGCGGGATGCCATGGCGGCCCTGGGCGGTTCGCCCCGCCAGATCAATCCACTGTCGCCCGCGGAACTGGTAATCGACCATTCGGTCCAGGTGGACAGCTACGGCAAACCCGATTCGCTCGACCTGAACAACCGCATCGAATTCCAGCGCAACCAGGAGCGCTACAGTTTCCTGCGCTGGGGCCAGTCCGCCCTGAGCAATTTCCGCGTGGTGCCACCCAATACGGGCATCGTGCACCAGGTCAACCTGGAGCACCTGGCGCGGGTCGTGTTCGACACCGACGGCGTCGCGTACCCGGATACCGTCGTCGGCACCGACTCGCACACCACCATGATCAACGGCATCGGCGTGCTCGGCTGGGGCGTGGGCGGCATCGAGGCTGAGGCGGCCATGCTCGGGCAGGCGATAACGATGCTGATACCTCAGGTCGTCGGCTTCAAGCTGACCGGCAGATTGCCGGAGGGGGCAACCGCGACCGACCTCGTGCTGACCGTCACCCAGATGCTGCGCCGGCTGGGCGTGGTGGGCAAATTCGTGGAATTCTTCGGCGACGGCCTCGACACGCTGCCGCTGGCCGATCGCGCCACCATCGCCAACATGGCGCCGGAATACGGCGCAACCTGCGGGATCTTCCCGGTCGACGAGGAGAGCCTCAGGTACCTGTCGCTGTCCGGGCGCCCCGACGAACAGGTCGCGCTGGTGGAAGCCTACATGAAAGCGCAGGGCATGTTCCGGTCCGCCGGACAGGCCGACGCCGCCTACAGCGACGTGCTCGAACTCGACATGAACACCGTGGTGCCGAGCCTGGCGGGCCCGCGGCGACCCCAGGACCGGGTGCTGCTGAGCGCGGCTGCGGACAACTTTCACGAGCACATGTGCGAACACCACGACGCCCGGAAGTCAGCCGCCGAGGCCCGCTTCGAAAATGAAGGCGGCGATACCGCCGTCGGCCACGACAAGAGCCAGGCCTACAAGGCGCCGGTGGCGGCCGTGAGCTATGCGGGCGAAGATTTCCATTTGGAGGACGGCGCCGTGGTGATCGCCGCGATCACCTCCAGCACGAACACCTCCAACCCCGCGGTCATGCTGGGCGCCGGCCTGCTGGCGCGCAACGCGGTCGCCCGGGGGCTGCGGGTCAAACCCTGGGTGAAGACCTCGCTGGGCCCGGGTTCGCGCGTGGTCACCGACTACCTGCAGGAGGCCGGCCTGATGGACGACCTCGAGGCACTCGGATTCAACGTGGTCGGCTACGGCTGCACGACCTGCATCGGCAACTCGGGGCCGCTGCCCGAACCCATTGAACAGGCCATTCGCAAGCACGACCTGGTCGCCGTATCGGTACTCTCCGGCAACCGCAATTTCGAAGGGCGGGTTCACGCGCACGTGAAGATGAACTACCTGGCCTCGCCGCCGCTGGTCGTCGCCTACGCCCTGGCGGGCCGCATGGATGTCGACCTGACCACCGATCCGCTCGGCGAGGACGCTGGCGGGCAACCCGTGTATCTCAGGGACATCTGGCCGACCAGCCACGAGGTTCAGGAGGCCATTGCCGGCAGCGTGACATCGGACATGTTCCGCAGCAGCTATTCCAGCGTATTCCAGGGCGACGGGCGCTGGAACAGCATCGATTCGCCCGTGGGCGAGATGTTCGACTGGGACGATGAGTCGACCTATATCCAGAACCCACCCTACTTCCAGGGCATGACCCTGGATTTGCCGCCGCTTCCCGAGATTCGCGGCGCCCGGTGCCTGGCCAAACTGGGCGACTCGATCACCACGGACCACATTTCACCGGCCGGGGCGATCAAGGAGGATTCACCCGCGGGCGCCTACCTCAAGAGCAAAGGCGTGCTGAAGGCCGATTTCAACTCCTACGGTTCGCGCCGCGGCAACCACCAGGTCATGATGCGCGGGACCTTCGCCAACGTCCGGCTGCGGAACCAGCTCGCACCGGGCACCGAGGGCGGCTGGACCACCCACCAGCCCTCCGGTGAGGTGATGAGCATCTACGACGCGGCGATGAAGTACCAGGAACAGGGGGCGCCGCTGGTCATTCTGGCCGGCAAGGAATACGGCACCGGGTCGTCGCGCGACTGGGCAGCCAAGGGCACCAACCTGCTGGGTGTCAAGGCCGTGATCACCGAGAGTTTCGAGCGCATTCACCGTTCCAACCTGGTTGGCATGGGCGTGTTGCCGCTGAACTTTATGCCTGGAGAGAATGCAGAGAACCTGGGGCTTACCGGAAAGGAAACTTATGGTATTGAAGGGCTTGGAGATGGTTCTTCAAAAACTGTCGAGGTAACGGCGACAGCGGAAGACGGTTCCGTAACGACCTTTCAGGCCCGCGTCCGGATCGATACGCCGAAAGAGGTGGAGTACTACCGACACGGCGGCATCCTGCACTTCGTGCTGCGGCAACTGGCGGCGGCGTAGCGAAATCGAAATTGCAGGAGCGGCTTTAGCCGCGAAGATCGAGGCCTTTCGCTGAGACAATCGCGGCTAAAGCCGCTCCTACAGCCGCTCCTTTGTATGTTTCTCATTATCGATCTTTAATCAGGTTACCGCGCTCGGGCGCCCCGCCGGCCACCGCCCGTCTTCCTCCCGCGCCCGGCGACAACTGCCGCACCGAACGCAGGTGACGCTCCGCTTCGCTGGCCGATACC
>CALKKN010000068.1 GCA_937995275.1 uncultured Lysobacterales bacterium
GATGTCGATCCAGAACGGCGTCGGCACCAGGAAGTCCCAGGTCCACTCGTTCAGCAGCACGCCGTCCGCCTGCTGGGTATAGAACAGCGGTGTCTGCAGTGCCGTGTGCGAGGTATCGCCGGCCACGATGAACTGCTTGTAGCGGTCCGGGTAGGCGGCGTTCAGTGCGCCATGCCCGTTGACGACCAGTGCGCGGAATGCGGGCTGATCAGCCAGAAGATCCAGGAAGAACCGGTTGGTGAGGTCGCTGTCGGTTTCGTAGAACGCCTCCCGGATCGAGTTGTCGTTGTCCAGCCGCCAGTGGACGATGGCTGTGTTGTCACCGAATTCGCTGCAGTCGCTGCAGCTGGCCGGGTAGAACTGGCCAAACTGCCAATCGTCCGCCCGCGCCTGGATGTCATCCATGGCGTCCGGGTTGGTGGTGATGGGCCCGGCGTCGTTGAACACGGTCAGGTGGACCTGGTTGCCGAATACGAACCGGGCCAGGAACGGCGCGAAGCCGGCCACGCCCACGCCGCCCGCGCTGGAACCCGCGACCGTGATGCGGCTGGCGTCGGGGAACATGGCCCGGGCCACGTCCATGCCGGCGGACTGGTTGCGCAGGCCGCGATGGAAACGTATCACCGCTTCCGGCACGCCGATTGCCGCGCCGAAAGCCGGGTCGAACACGTCGTTGTCGCCGGAAAATACGGATCCGTCGCAATAAGGCATGTAGACGATCGAGTAATCCGCGAACGGGTTGCCCTTCGAGTCGAAGTCCCAGATGCCGACGCGCGCAGTGGGCGGCTCCTGGGCCTCAGACAATACATTGCAATTGTAGAAATCCTGCCAGCAGGCGCCGCCGCCCTGCTCGAAAATCAGCAGGCGGGACGGATTGCCCGGCCGGGTGAACACGGAGTACTGCGTGCCGGCGATGCAGATCGGCCCGTTGCCGGCGGCCGGGTCGAACGTGTGCTTGGTCCAGCCGTCGCCGACATCCTGCGACAATATCGGCGCGTACTGTCCGAGATACTTGTCCACCCCGGCCTCATGCAGTTCGAGATAGGCCTGTTCGTTCAGTCCTCGCGGGCCCTGAGCGCCCATCAGCAATGAGCTGACCAGCACGAGCAGTACAAGCTTCAGGTAGTTGGCGTTATGGAATTTCATTGCGTACTCCACTGTGGTTATCCCTGTTGAAACCGCCCAAGAGTAACCCTTGTGGCGAATTGACGCCAATGACAACCCCGTCGGCCAGCGCGGCCGGGAGGTGCAGGATGGCAATTTTCCGTTGCTGAGGTTAGAGTTTGGGGCCTTGAAAGCAGACCCCGACCGCGAGGTGGCGAGTGACCGAATCGACCATTGATCCGACCCGGGAATGGAGGCGCCGCGACCACCGCCACTTCATGCATCCCTTCACCGATCACAGGGAGTTGAGCGAGAAGGGCGGTGCGCGGATCATAACGCGGGCCGAGGGCGTTTACATTTACGATTCGGACGGTAACCGGATCCTGGATGGCATGGCCGGGCTGTGGTGCGTCAACCTCGGTTACGGGCGCCGGGAACTTGTGGACGCCGCGGCGCAGCAGATGCGGGAACTGCCCTACTACAACAGTTTTTTCCAGTGCACCCACCCGCCCGCGATCGAACTGTCCGCACTACTCAGCGAACTCAGCCCCGGTAACTTCAACCACGTTTTTTTCACCGGCTCCGGATCGGAGGCGAACGACACCCAGGTCCGCCTGATCCGACGTTACTGGGACCTGCTGGGCCAGCCGCAGAAAATGACCATCATCGCCCGCCGGAACGCCTACCACGGCAGCACGCTGGCCGGCGCCAGCCTGGGCGGGATGCCCGCCATGCACAAGCAGATGGTCCTGCCGGTTCCGGGCATCGTGCACATCGAGCAGCCCTACCATTTCGGTCTGGGCGGCGACCTGTCGCCGGAGGAATTCGGGGTGCAGCAGGCGCGGTTGCTGGAGGACAAAATCAACGAACTCGGCGCCGACAAGGTGGCGGCTTTCGTCGCCGAACCGGTGCAGGGGGCGGGCGGGGTCATCATCCCCCCGGAGACCTACTGGCCGGAGATCCAGCGCATCTGCGACGAGTACGGCATCCTGCTGGTCGCCGACGAGGTCATCACGGCGTTCGGACGACTCGGCGAGTGGTTCGGGTCTTCGCACTACGGAATCCGCCCGGACCTGATCTCCTTCGCCAAGGGAGTGACTTCGGGTTACCTGCCGCTCGGCGGCGCCCTGGTCAGCGATCGCGTGGCCGAGGTCGTGATCGCCAGCGGCGGCGAATTCGCGCACGGATACACTTATTCGGGGCACCCCGCGGCCTGCGCGGTGGCGCTGGAGACATTGCGCATCCAGCAGCGGGAGAAGATCGTCGAACGCGTCAGGGAGCACACCGCCCCGTATTTCAGCGAACGCTGGGCGTCGCTGGCCGATCACCCACTGGTTGGCGAGGCCCGTTCCCTTGGCCTGGTCGGGGCCATCGAAATCGTGCGCGACAAGGCCAGCCGGGAACGGTTCCACAAGGACCTCGGCGCCGGTACGCGCTGCCGGGACATCTGCGTCGACAACGGCCTGGTGATGCGGGCTGTCGGGGATACCATGATCGTGTCGCCGCCGTTGATTGTCGAGGACACGCACGTTGACGAGTTGGTCGGGAAAGCCTGGAAGTGCCTCGACCTGACCGCCGGTTCCCTGGAGGCGGTCGGATGAGCGACCGCAAGGGCTGGGACAACGCGTTTACCGCGACCAGCCCGCTGGGCACGGTCAAGGGCTCACCGTCCTATGCCGGCGCGCTCAGCTTCATGCGGCGCAAGTACAGCCGCGACCTCGAGGGCGTCGACGTGGCCGTGGTCGGCATTCCGCTGGATACGGCGACGACCCACCGGCCGGGCGCGCGTTTCGGTCCGCGGGCCATCCGCGCGGCCAGCACGGGCATCAGCTGGGAGCGGCCCTGGCCCTGGGACTTCGACCCCCTGGACCGCCTGGCCGTGATCGACTACGGCGACTGCGAGTTCGACTACGGCAGGCCCGAGACCATCGTCCCGTTCATCGAGGAGTATTACGGCAGCATTCTGGACGCCGGTGTTACCCCGCTGACGCTGGGCGGCGACCACTTCGCGACCTACCCGGTCCTGAAGGCCTGCGCCGCGCGCCACGGCCCGCTGTCGCTGGTGCACTTCGACGCGCATTCGGACACCTGGAGCGAGGACCGGCAGCGCCTGGACCACGGCACGATGTTCTACCACGCCGTGCGGGAAGGTCTGGTGGACGACAGCCGCTCGGTGCAGATCGGGCTGCGAACCACCAATGACGCGACGCTCGGCTTCAACATCCTCGACGCCCGGCGGGTGCACCGCGACGGGCCCGAATCCGTCGCCGCCGAGGCCCGCCGTATCGTCGGCGACAACAAGGTGTACCTGACCTTCGACATCGACTGCCTCGATCCGAGCTGCGCGCCCGGTACCGGGACGCCCGTCTGCGGCGGCCTGTCCACCCACCAGGCGCTGGAGATCGTCCGCGGCCTGGCCGGCATCCGGTTGATCGGCATGGACGTGGTCGAGGTGGCGCCCGCGTACGACGTCGGTGAGATCACCGCGTTGGCGGGCGCGACGCTGGCCGCCGAGTTCCTGTGCCTGCTCGCGGCGCGCCGGGAGGCTCCGGCGACGTGATGCAAGGCAACCGTCCGCTGATCGGGGTGATCTCGGATCGCCGGATGGTGGGCGCGCACCCCTTTCACATGGTCGGCGAGAAGTACCTGCAGGCCGTGGCCGACGCTGCCGGCGGCTACCCGGTGGGGCTGCCGTCGCTGGCGCAAGGTTTCGACGTGCTGGACATCCTCGACCGGCTCGACGGGCTGTTCCTGACCGGCAGCCCTTCCAACCTCGAGCCGCAACACTACCTCGGCGATCCGAGCGAGCCGGGCACGTGGCACGACCCGGACCGGGACCTGGCTGCGCTGGCCCTGATCCCGGCGGCGATCCGCGTCGGCATGCCGCTACTGGCCGTCTGCCGCGGTTTCCAGGAGATGAACGTGGCCTTCGGCGGCACGCTGCACCAGATGGTTCACGAGCAGCCCGGCTACCGCGTGCACAAGGAAAGCGAGGAGGACCCGCTGGAGGTGCAATACGGCCCTTCGCACCGGGTGGAATTCACGCGTGGCGGTCTGCTCGAACAGATCACCGGGGAGGCCGGCGCGACCGTCAATTCGCTGCATGCACAGGGGATCGATCGCCTCGGCCAGGAACTCGACGTGGAAGCCGTGGCCGAGGACGGCCTGGTCGAAGGGTTTGCCGTACGCGACGCGCCCGGGTTCACGCTGGCCGTCCAGTGGCACCCGGAGTGGAAAGCGCTGAACAATCCCGTTTCCACCGCGATTTTCCGGGCCTGGGGCGACGCCTGCCGGGCCTATCGGCTGAGGGGCCTGTCCGGGTGACCGACGCCGCGCACACCGGCAAATTCCTGCACCCCCGGCTGCTATACACGGCCTTCAAGTACACGGTCTACTTCCTGCTCGGGGTCGACACGGTTCTGTTTTTCCAGGAGGACCTCGCGGCCAGTGCCGAGACCTTCGGCGGGGACATCGGCTGGGGCAACGTGGTGGAGGCTTTCACGGCGGCGATCGACACCGCGGCCTGGCTGGTGCTGCTGCTCCTGTTCGAACTCGAAACCGCGGTGATTTCGGACGAGAAACTCCAGGGTGGGCTGAAGTGGGTCTTTTCGGCCGTCCGCGTCGTTTGCTACGTCTTCATCGTGTGGTCGTTCTACGGCTATGTCGCCAAGTACGGCGTGGTTACCGACATCTCTCCGTTCACCGTGGCGGACGTGTGCAGCCTTCTCGGCGGCGACTGGACCTGGGTGGCCGACCTGGACGAGTATCCGCCTCTCGACCCTGAGAGCTGCGCTTTGCTGCAGGGCAGGGAACTGCTGCAGATCAACGGCACCCACATCATCGGCACGCGGGAGGCGCTCGATGCCGCAGGCAGGCTGGCGATCATCGATATCCTGAACTCCGGCACCTGGCTGATCATCGTGGCACTGCTGGAGATCGAGGTGTGGATGCAGCTCAGGGACACGCTCACCGAGCGCCTGCTCAGGGTCAGCAAGTACATCAAGGTCGTCTTCTACGCGCTGCTGTTCGTGTGCGCTATTTACTGGGGCATCTACGGCGACTTCCTGGATTTCTGGGACGCGTTCCTGTGGCTGGTGGCCTTCATCTTCATCGAGATGAACATCTTCCAATGGCATGAGGAGGTGGAGGAGGCCTGGGAGGCTGAACAGGCGGCCCGTGGTACCTAGGGGCCATTATGCCTGGCTGGTCCTGTCCGGGACCCGCGTCCGCCTACTGCCGCTCGTTCGGGCACTCCGACGGGTCGGAACAGCCGGTGCACCCGACGCAGCCGCCGGCGCCTTTGCCGTTCCCGTGAAAGAGGCCAAACGCCACGAACAGCGCGGCCAAGAGCAATAGCGGTACGAGATAGTCCACTAGAGCAACCCCGCGAAGCCCATGAAGGCCAGTGAGAGACTGCCGGCGATGATCAGGGTCAGCCCGGTGCCCTTGGCGATCGCCGGGATGTCCGACAGTTCGCTGGTCTCGCGGATCGAGGCCATCAGCACCAGCGCCAGCGTCAGGCCGAGGCCGGCGCCCACTGCGAAGACCATGCCCTGGAGGAAATCGTAGCCGCGGTTGGTCTGGAAGATGGCCAGCCCGAAGATCGCGCAGTTGGTCGTCATCAGCGGCAGGAAGATGCCCAGTTGCCGGAACAGCGTCGGCGAGATCTTCTTCACGACCATTTCCACGATCTGCACCAGCGAGGCCACCACGATTATGAAGGAGATGATCCGCAGGTACGGCGCATTCTCCAGGATGTAGGTGTTGAGCACCCAGGCGCTCAGCGAGGTCAGCACCAGCACGAAAATGTTGGCCAGCCCCATCCGCAGGGCGGTTTCGACGCGCGCCGACACACCCATGAACGGGCACAGGCCCAGGAACATGGCCAGCGTGAAGTTGTTCACGACCATCGCGGAGAAAAATATCGAGAACAGCGTCTGGTCGCTCATGCGGTTCTCTCCGCCTTGCGCTGCTCGTAATAGCCCATCGCGAGCAGGATGAAGCCCAGGGTCAGGAAGCCGCCGGCGGGCAGCACGAACACCACCCAGGGCTCGAAATTCGGACCGAACAGTGGAACGTCCAAAAAGGTGCCGGTACCCAGGATTTCACGGAAGCCGCCCATCATCACCAGGGCGATGGTGAAGCCGATGCCGGTGCTGATGCCGTCGAGCAGGGAACGGAAGACCGTGTTCCGCGAGGAGAACGCCTCCTGCCGCCCCAGGATCATGCAGTTGACGACGATCAGGGCGATGAAGGCGCCCAATTCCTTGTGCTGAACGGGCGCGTA
>CALKKN010000069.1 GCA_937995275.1 uncultured Lysobacterales bacterium
AGCTCGAGCATCAACGAGCCCACCAGCAGGCCCAGGACAAGCCAGAAAGGCAGCCGGGTCTTCGACAGCAGCTTGACCAGGTTGTCATCCCACTGCGTGGGCGTGTGCGCCGCCAGCCTGGCCAGGCGTTTGCCCGCCACCAACTGCACCAGTCGCAGGGCGATGACCACCAGCGCCGCCGTTACGAACGCGAGCAGCCAGGCGCGCTGCGTGTTGCCAAGAATGGTCTGATCGAGAAATTCCATAAGCAGTAGCAGGACCCCCTCGCTGCAGGCGAGGCGGGTCGGTCAAGTCCTTCACGGGGTTGCAGGGCGGTCAGTATAAACCACCGGCCGCGGCGAGCATCCGGTGAGCCGTAGTGTGCTATAGAATGGCAATTCGTCAACCATCTCCCCGTAGCGGGCCCATGGATTCCCGACATGCCTGACCTGTATTACGCCGCCACCTGCCAGACCGATTTTTCCTGCCCGATGACGCGCGATGAGATCGCCGAACGCACGCGCCGCATGTGCGCGATCGCCGAACAGACCATCGCCGGCTACGAGCCCTTCTTCGACGTGCGCCTGCTGGTGTTTCCGGAGTTTGCCCATGCCGCACCCGCCTACGACAACGTATCGGCGTTGCGGAAGAATCTGGCCGTGCCGTTGCCGAACGAACATACGGAGCAGTACGAAAAGTTGTGCCGGAAGCACGGCTGCTACATCCAGACAGGCAGCTTCATCGAGGCCGATCCCGATTTTCCGGACGCCGTCTTCAACGCCACGCTGCTGATCGGCCCCGCCGGAATCCTGTCGAAGTACCGCAAGGTGAATACCTGGATCCCCTGGGAGGTGCATGCCAGCCCGCACGATTTTGCGGACTACCCCGACGACCCGTTTCCGGTGGTGGACACCGAACTGGGCAAGCTCGGCGTGGCCATCTGCTACGACTGGCTGTTTCCGGAAACCATTCGTCAGATCGCCTTCAACGGCGCCGAGGTCATCAACCGCGTCTCAGCCTACATGGACCCCTGGGGCGCGACGGCGCCGATGGACTGGTGGACCCTGATGAACCGCGCACGGGCCGTCGAAAACACCGCGTACGTGGTGGCGGCCAACCAGGGCGCCGCCATGGCCAACTACCCGCCCTTCAGCTGGCCGGGCGGCAGCATGATCGTCAACCATGACGGGGTCATCCTGGCCCAGGCCGATCCGGGGCCGGGCGAGAAGGTCGTGGTCGCCCCGATCGACATAGACGCCCTGCGCGCGGAGCGGAAACGCCGCCAGGGCCACGACATGCGCGCGCACCTGCGCAGCGAGATTCACGACTATGCCCGGCAGGGCTACCTGCCGCGCGGCGGCCGGACGGAACTGACCATCGACAACATCGGCCAGCGCATCGCGGACGCCAAAGCGAAACTGCCGGATTAACGCATCAATAGCCCGCCTGGTAGCGGGTGTTGTAGCGCGCGTGCAGCGCGTCGCGCGGCGCCGCGGGCAGGCCCGACGAAGGCAGCGGCCCGACCGTTTCGCCAGCGCGTGTGAACAGGTCCATGTCCTTCGCCCAACCGTGGGTTTCCAGCACGAAATAGCGCCGCCAGCCGTCGCGGGCAGGTCCCGCCGCGGCGAATTCCAGGTGCACTTCCTCGCCCGGGCCGATGATGGCCACCGCGTCGTCCCGCCCGGCCACCAGTTCCTCGACCGGCCCCAGCCGGGTGTAGTATCCCGCCAGGTAGCGCGTGTCCCAGAAGGGGCTGCGATCGGCGTAGTCATAGTGCGGCCGGAACTGCTCCAGCGTGTCGCGCCGCGCGAAGCCGGTCTTCCCGACCCGGGCTGCCGCCGGCGGCAGTACCTGCCGATCGTGCACCGGCGGCGATTCCGCGAACGCGACGGCGATCCGGTCCCAGTAAATCTGCATGTTGGTGCGCAGGCGCAGGCTGCGAGTTCCTGGCGGCAGCGCAGGCAGGGGTACGGACATACGACGCGGCATACCGGCGGGGTAACCGAATTGCTCCAGGGCCACCCGCCACTGTTGCCCATCGAAGGTCTCGAGGGTCGGCGCCTCGTAAGCAGCGCCGGCCTGCCAGGCGGCGAAGTTGGTCTGCGAGTAGGGGTACTCGACCCAGCCATCGATCACGAGCAGGGCAGCGCCCGGCTGGCCGTCCAGCGGCTGCTCAAACTCCAGGGTCAGGACGTGCTCACGCTGCAGCAGGCCGATGAAACGCCGGTCCAGCGCGCCGATCGGCGCCGCCAGGCCGTCGCGCGCCTGCACCGCCTTCAGCACGTCTTCGCCGCGATCGTTGGCCGCTGCTGAGGGCAGCATCTCCCGCCGGTAGAAAACCGCCGCCCCGGTCGGTTCCGGACCCGAGATGCCCATACGCTCGTCGAGGACCATCTGCCAGCCCGGGGGCAGGTCGTAAACCGCCAGCCGCGCGGTGTCGATGTACGCGATTTCCTCCATCGGCTCGCCGATTTTCAGAAGGTAGCGGCCGTCCACGGGCTGCAGCGAACCCTCCGGCAGCAGGAAGTTCTCCCACGGGCGCGGCGTCGTGTACTCGTGAGGACCGACCGCGTAGCCGAGCCCGCCCACGCCCAGGAAATCGCTGACGAACGCGAACTCCTTGCCGTTCCATGCGAACAGCACGGGGCAGCTGGAAAGCTGCCGCTGGGTTTCGGCGATCTCGAGCAGCTGTCCCGACGGCACCGCCAGCTCGCTCTGGAAAACGCCGTCGGACCAGTCGATGGCGACAAAATCCGCCTGCCGGGCCCCGCCCAGACCGACGGCCAGCGGCTGCAGGCTCTGCCCCGGGGCGCTGTGGCTGCGGTACGTCTGCAGGACGCTCCAGCGAGACCCCGTCCGTACCGCCAGCCGCGTCCCGATCCCCGAGGCATTCGAACGCATGGACTGGGCCTCGTCCAGACGGCCGCTGAGCGTCAGCGTCACGAACGGATGGCGGCCGGGCCCCGGAGGCCACCGGGACAGCTCGGCCGCGTCCGCCGACCAGGTGAGCATGGCCGGCCCGGAACGCGATTCGCCGATGAAGGGCAGGCTGGCCGTTACCGGTTTGCCGGACTCCGCAGCGGCCGACCAGATGGGTTCGGCCGTGGCCCCGGCCACCCTCAGGACCGTCCAGCCCAGCGGGGAGGCGACGATCAGGTCGAGAACGCCGTCGCCATCGACGTCGTGGCTGGCGAGCGACGCCCGGTCCACGCCCCGCAGCACGTCCGGGGCCGCCAGCTCCTCCGGCGGCAGCGGACCGCCGCGTGCCAGGCGCCAGCGCACCAGTTCACCGCGGGCACCGACCGTATACAGCTCGTTCGCGCCATCCGCATCGATATCGGCGGCCAGAACGGCCAGCGCGGGGCGTTCGGTGAACGACTCGAAACCCTCGGCCGCGCGGTACGACCACATCCGGTCGTTGATGTAAACCTCGTGGGGTGGCTCGCGATTGAGCACCAGCAGGTCGACGTCCCGGTCGCTGTCGAGATCGGCGGGCAGAACCATGACGGACGCAGTCCCCGGACCGGCCAGCCCGAACTCGGCGGCCAGCGGCCTGAAGGTGCCGTCGAGGTTGTTGTTCAGCAGTTCGTTGGGGCCGTCCGCGTTGACCAGGAACAGGTCCAGGTCGCCGTCGTGGTCGGCGTCGAAGAACGCGCCATCCACCGTGTCCAGGTCGCCGCCGCCCGCCAGGCCCGGGGCCGTGACGTTTTCCCACAGGCCGCCGGCCGCCTGTCGCCACAGCTGATTTTCGCCACGACGGCACAGGTACGCGTCGACCAGGCCGTCGTTGTCGAAATCGCCCCACAGCGCCGCGTTGACCCCTTCCACTGCGGCCAGCGGATGGTCGGCCTGTGGTGAATACCTGCCCCCGGCCTGCCCGAGCAGGACCAGGTTACGGCCCGCCGGATCTCCGCTGGCGCCGGACACACCGGTCACGAAGAGATCGGTGAATCCGTCGGCCTGCAGGTCCACCGCGGTCAGGCCGGCCGGCGATGACTTTGCCGGGACCGCTTGCACCGGCTTTCCGTCCCCATCGGCCAGCGGCTCCGCGCCGGCGAATAACTCGCCGACGGGCCGGGCTGCGGCAGGCTGCTCCTGAAGGCTGACGGCCAGGGCATCCCCCTTGGGGCCCATGCGCGTGTACTTGAACTCGGCCAGCCGCGATCGCGGATTGGTGTCCAGCCGCTGGTAGTCGATCGCCAGCGACTGCGCCTCCTCGGAACGCCCCAGGCGCTGCAGGCTCTGGAAGGCGCCGTAATAGGCGCTGCGCAAGTAGGGGTCAAGCTCCATGGCGCGACGGAACCACGATAATGCACGTGCGTAGTCGCCCTGCTGCGCCAGGCACTGGGCTGTGTAGTAGGCCGCGTAAGCGTCCGTAGGATCCGCGTCGGCAACCAACTCGAATTCGGCCAGTGCCGCCGCGGGTTCACCCAGGTAGAGCTGCACCAGGCCCGCCACATAGCGCGCCCGCAGATTCGCCGGGGCATCCTGCAGGACCTGGCGCGCCAGTTCCAGCGCCATGGCCTCGTCCCCGGCCTGTTGCCGGTTGAGCGTCGCGATCGCCAGGTTGATCCTGGCCTCGTCCCAATCGGGCCATTGCTCGACGACCCCTGCGAACACCGCCCGCGCCTCGTCATACTCGAACCGGCCCATCAGGCCGACGCCGCGGTTGTTCGCCGCGATGGCCCCGGCATCCAGGGCCGCGCTCTCACCGGGCGCATCCGGCTCGCTGCAGGCTGCAAGCAGCGCCGCAACTGCTAAAGCAATTCCAAAGGTGTACAGGGTTCTCATGGTTCAGCCCTTGCCTGGGTCAGGCTGCTGGGTAATTTCAAGCAGGGTGTCGACTTTCGCGCCGGCCACGGACTGCCGGCTGCCGTCCGGCCAGTGTACCTCGACGCTGTCGACCCGGTCAGCCGAACCCAGGCCGAAGGTCAGCACGGATTCGACCTGGGAGAGATAGCTGCGGATGGGCATCAGCTGTCGCACCTGGGTGATGCCGCCGGCCCGCACCTCGACCCGCGCGCCGATCGCGTCCCGGTTGGCGCGGGTCCCAGTCAGCCTGATGCGCAGCCAGTGATGCCCCAGGGCCTGGTCGTTGCGCAGCAGCAGGGGCGCGCCGCCGTTCTGGGTGATCACGATGTCCAGGTCGCCGTCTCCGTCGATGTCGGCATAGGCGGCGCCGCGCCCCACCAGCGGCGTCCCGAAGTCACCGGTGACGTCCGCGGGCTGCGCCAGAAAGCCGGTCCGACAGCCGTCGCCGCAGTTCCAGAACAGTTGCGGGGGCTGCCGGTAGTGCTGGCTGCTCTGCACGCGGTTGATATCGCCCTCGAGATGGCCGTTGGCCTGTAGCAGATCCAGGCGGCCGTCGAGATCGTAGTCGAAGAAAAACAGGCCGAAGGTCAGCGCGAGGCGCGAGGCGGGCCCGATGCCCTCCACGATCGCCTCGTCGGTGAGCGGCGGCGCCGCACCCTGGGTGACGTACAGCGAGGTCATCTCGTTGGCGAAATTGCCGATCGCAACTCCCAGTTCCGGGTCGTTCCTGAAGTGGGCGGCGTCGGCGCCCATCGCGCCGGTCGCTTTGCCGTCCCGATCGAATGCGACGCCAAACTCCGATCCGCGTTCCTCGAAGGTGCCGTTGCCGCGGTTGTGGAACAGGAAGTTCTGCACCGTGTCATTCGCAACCAGCAGGTCCAGCCAGCCGTCCCGGTCGACGTCCACGGGCACCACGGCCAGCGCCTTCCCCATGGGGGCGCCGGTGGCAGGATTGTCGACCCGGATGCCGCTGTCGGCGGAGACATCCGTGAAGCGTCCGCCGCCATCGTTGCGGTAGAGGTAATTCCAGGTCCCCCGGTAGGCATTGGGCGGTCCGTAGGCCCGGCCGATACCGGTAAGCTGGAAATTCACGTCGAGATCGATCTGCCTGGACCACTGCACGTAGTTGCCCACGAACAGGTCGAGATCGCCATCGTTGTCCATGTCGAAGAAGCCGGCGCTGGTGCTCCAGGCTTCGTCCTCCCCCGCCACGCCGGCGGCCGCCGTGACGTCGGTGAATCGCCCGCCGTCGTTGCGGAACAGGCGGTTCGGCCCATAGGCGGTGACCAGGATGTCGCTGTCGCCATCGTTGTCGTAATCACCGGCGGCGACGCCCATGCCGCAGAGAGCCACGGCCAGACCCGTCGACTCAGTGACGTCGCTGAACATTCCTCTGCCGTCGTTCTGATAAAGTTTCATCGTGGGGCGCGGCGTCGCGGCATCGGTGCGCTCCGGCCAAAAGTCACCGTTGATCAGCAGCAGGTCCTGGTCGGAGTCGCCGTCATAGTCGAAAAACGCGGCTCCGCTGCCCATGGTTTCCGGCAACAACTTCTCACCGTAGGCCCCGGTGACATGCCGGAACTCGATACCCGCCATGCGGGTAACATCCGTGAATCGAACATCGGGCGGTCGTATGTCGTGAACCACGCTGACCGGTGCCGCCGGCGGCGCCTCGACCACGGGTTCCTCCTGCTGGAGCGACCGGCTGACCAGCCAGGCCGCCGCCGCAAGCGCCGCAATGACCGCGGCGGTGATCAACGACCGGCGGAACGCATGGCCAATGACTTCGTCCGTCGCGGCGGTGGATTTATCCCGTTTCATGCTTCTTTTGCCTTACGACCGCTGGCTATACTACCGGATGATAGGTCCACCCGCGGAACCACGCAGGAGTCCCCCGCATGACAGACAAGGCAGAACATGCCACCGACATCTGAACAGCCGGCTGCCGCGCGGGTTCTGAAGCCGGTGATCGGTCCCCGGCTGAGAGGCCTGCTGGCGGTGGCGTTCACGCTGTTCGGCCTGCTCGCGGTCAACGGTTTCTACCTCGCCAGTGTCACCGTCCTCGAGGAACTCAGCGGCGACCTGTACCAGGACTTCTTCTATCAGATCATGTTCCTGCTGCACCTGGTGCTGGGGCTGTTTATCGTCGTGCCGGGAGTCGTTTTTGGCGCGCTGCACCTCCGCAACGCCTGGCCGCGGCCAAATTACCGGGCCGTCCGCGCCGGGCTCGCCCTGTACGTCACGGTGCTGCTGATGCTGATCAGCGGCCTGGCCCTGACCCGCTTCGACTTCTTCTCCCTGAAGGATCCAATGATCCGGAGCGCCGCTTACTGGCTGCACGTGGCGACGCCTCTGCTGGCGATCTGGCTCTTCATATTGCACCGCCTGGCGGGCAAGGGAATCCGTTATGGACGGGGAATCGTCTGGGGCGCGGCGGCCGTCCTGCTGACGGCGACGGTCCTGTTGCCGAGCGTGGCCCAACGCCACGAATCCGCCGCCGCGCCGGTGGGGCCGGATACCGCCGATAACCGCTCCGGGCCGTTTTTTCCCGCGCTTTCCCGGACACCGGACGACGGCTATCTACCCGCCGGCCCGTTGATGATGGACGGCTACTGCCAGCAATGCCACGCGGACGTGCACGAGAAATGGCAGGTCAGCGCGCATCGTTTCAGTTCCTTCAACAACCCCGCCTATCGGTTCTCGGTCATGCGAACGCGCGAGATGGCCCTGGAACGCGATGGCAACACCCATGTCTCCCGGCTGTGCGCCGGCTGCCACGACCCGGTGCCGCTGTTCAGCGGCGCCTTCGACGACCCGCAGTTCGGCGAAACCGGCGATCCGCTGGCCCGTGCGGGCATTACCTGCACAGCCTGTCATGCGATCACCCGCATCAACAGTCGGCGCGGCAATGCCGACTACACCATCGAAGCGCCCGAACACTATCCGTTCGCATTCAGCAGCAGCCCGTTCCTGCAGTGGGTCAACCAGCAACTCGTGAAGGCCAAGCCGGCGTTCCACCGGAAGACATTCCTCAAGCCTTTGCACCGCGAACCGGAGTTCTGTGGCAGCTGCCACAAGGTCCACCTGCCGCCTGAACTCAACGACTACAAGTGGCTGCGCGGGCAGAATCACCAGGACTCCTACCACTTGTCCGGCGTATCCGGCCACGGCGCGAGCAGTTTCTACTACCCGCCCGGGGCGATACACAAGTGTGCGGACTGCCACATGCCGCTGGAAGCTTCGGAAGATTTCGGGGCGGCGAATTTTGACCGTTCCGGAACGCTCAAGGTCCACAATCATC
>CALKKN010000070.1 GCA_937995275.1 uncultured Lysobacterales bacterium
TGCCATCGCCAGCTTCGCGCTTGCTGCCGGATCGCTTTCGCCGCCTTGTTGCTGATCGCCGGCGTGAAGTTGATGAAGTATTTCCCCCACCGGTTCTTCGAACGCCTCGGGCGAAAGGTGTAGCCCAGGAAGTCGAAGGCGATAGTTGGATGGTCTTCGCGCCGGTCGTCATCCCTGCAGTAGACGATTTTCGTCTTCCCGGGATGCAGTTCCAGCCCAACTTCGTTCATCCGTTCGCTCAGCGCATGCTTCAGCGTCTGCGCTTGGGCTTCGCTCTGGCAGTGGCACACCGCATCATCGGCGTAGCGCTCAAAAGAGATGCCGGGGTGTACCCGCTCCATCCATTTGTCGAACGCATAATGCAGAAACAGGTTTGCCAGCAACGGGCTGGCCACGCCCCCTACAATGTTGCAAAAAAGGGGGGCTTGCAGGGCCTCCTCCCATCGTGTCCTCCACTCGAAATACTACGTTGATGCGCTCGCGATCGATCTCGATACGTTTCACCAACGTTCGGATAAGCTCGCGGCGTCCAGACCAATCGAATCGCTCAAGTCCTGCTGAGACTTTAGCGGAAAATTCCTCCAGCCGGCCAATGATCAGCTGCAGCTCGGCCTGTCGTTCGTGCTCGTCGCGTAGCTGCTCGGCCTGCGATTCCAGGGTTTGAAGCCGCTCTTTGAAGCGCCGGACGCGTGGCTCGAACTCTCCCTTGTCGATATACCCCTCGCTATAACCGTCAATCAAGCGGCCGATACTCTGGCGCAACTTGGCGATTTGCTTGTTGAGCAATGCACCATCGGCTTCTGCCGGCGGATTCAATGCGACCTCCAGGCGTCTTTCGTATTCGTTCACTGTTACGTCCTCTCTTCGTATAGGCCCAGCCCCCAGAAATATCTCACGGTCTACCAGGACCTTTTCAGGAACATCCCCCTGTAGATTCCGAGACGCAAGCGCAAAAAGATAGGCCGGTCGTCCTTTGTTATCGTGGTACGTGCGAACGAATACACGACGACAGAGGAGACCGGCCTATGGCTCGTATGCTGCCAGGAATCGATTCAGTAGAGCAACACCAAGAGCGGCTTCGGGATGATCCCGAGACGTACCGTCCCGAGCGCTGTTGCCACTGTGGAAAGGGGGGCATGCACCGTCATGGCCACTATGAGCGCAACGCACCGCGGGGTGAAGGCCTGGCCTTTTCACTGGGGTCGTTGTTCATCCCCCGCTTTTATTGTCCGAAGTGTCGTGGCACCTCCTCGCGGTTGCCGGCCTGTCTGGCACCGAGACGCCAGTATTGGTGGCAGGCGCAGCAGAGGGTACTGGAGCGGTTGATTTCAGGGCGGTCGGTTCGGGAGGTGGCGCGGGGGATGTGGCCGAGCCGGCGCACCGTCGGACGGTGGTGGAATTGGCTGCAAGGGCAATTCGATGAGTATGGCCTGCATCTGCGCAGCCGGTTTCCGGAACTCGGTCGATCGGTGGATTGGAAAGCGTTTTGGTCCCTGTGCTTCGAGCGCATGAGCTTGGGCGAGGCGATGGGGTGGCTCGATCGGGCCGGGGTGAGTGTCCCGTGACGCTCTGAAGCAAGGCGGCGGTGGGACACGCTTCGGCGTTGACATCCGCCGTCCCACAGAACTTGCCCCTCCCGCTGGGAGCGATCTGGGTGTCTCCTGTGTCTCCCTTTCAAGACAGAGGAGAACCCGATGAAGGCGATTCATCCCATGGCCCTGTTCCGCTACTCGGTACTGGGTCCGCTGGTCAGCCGTGCCGAGTTGCAACGCGGCGAGCTCAAAGCGACCCTCCAGGAGTTGGCCACGCGCCACTACGACATCCCCGGCTCGCGCAACAGCCGTATCAGCGAGAAGACGATTGAGGCTTGGTATTACGCCTGGCGCCGCGGCGATATCGAGGCGCTGACCCCCAAGCCGCGCTCGGACCGGGGCCAATCGAAGATCGCCCCCGAAGTCCAGGCGGCCATCCTGGCGGCCAAACGCGAGAACCCACGCCGTTCCGTACGGGTGATCCGCCGTCTGCTCGAACACCGTGGCACGGTGGCCAAGGGCGAGTTGTCGCGCTCGGCGATCCACCGCCTGCTGCAGGCCCATGGCCTGTCGCGCCCGAGCGGTTCGGCGAGCGAGCCCGAGGAGCACCGTGCGTATGAGACCGAGTACGCCGGCGACATCTGGTACGGGGATGTGATGCACGGGCCCCGGGTACCCATCGGCGGGCGGATGCGCAAAGCGTATCTGGTCTCGCTGATGGACGATGCCTCGCGGCTGATCACCCATTCGGCCTTCTGTCCCGGCGAGACGGCTCTGGATATCGAGGCGGTGCTCAAGCAGGCGGTGCTCAAGCGTGGACTGCCGGTCAAGTTGGTGCTCGACAATGGTCCGGCCTACCGCGCCAAGACGCTGCAGGGGATCTGCGCCCGCTTGGGCATCCATCTGGTCTATTGCCGTCCGTACGCCCCAGAAGGGAAGGGGAAGCTGGAGCGCTGGCATCGCACCTTCCGAAATCAGTTTCTCAGCGAACTCGACACCTCCCGCCTGCGCGACCTCGGCGACCTCAACGCCCGCCTGTGGGCGTGGCTCGAAGCCGTCTATCACCAAACGCCCCATGGCGGCCTGGAGAATGAACACACGCCGCTGCAGCGCTATCAACGGGATCTGCCGCGGATGCGTACTTTGGGCACCCTGGCCGCGCGCATCGATGAGCTGTTCCATCATCGCGTGACACGCTCGGTGCGCCAGGATGGCACCGTCTCCTACCACGGCAACCGTTTCGAGGTCCCCTACGAGCTCTCCGGCAAGCAAGTCTTGCTGGTGGTCGATCCCCACACCCAGCAGGTGCTCGGCGTGGAGGACGATGACGGCCAGTCGCTTGGCGCCGCCACGC
The DNA here is from genome assembly GCA_937995275.1 of uncultured Lysobacterales bacterium. Lineage (GTDB taxonomy): Bacteria > Pseudomonadota > Gammaproteobacteria > Xanthomonadales > SZUA-36 > CALKKN01. The sequence continues at coordinate 2,887 of CALKKN010000070.1, forward strand.
CCCTGGACGCCGTCGCCAATGTCCAGCGCAAGCGGCGTAAACCCCAGCCGTCCGAGGCACCATCGGCCAGTGGCAGCGGCGATGACAACGCGCTGGAGCTGGCCTATCGCCAATACCATGGCCAGGACGAGGAGGGAAGCTGATGGTTCTGCAACACTTCGGTTTGACGCACTATCCCCTGGGCAAGGCGAATACCGAGCTGTGGGACGATGGGCCGCATGCCCGGCTCGCCGAGCGCTTCGGATGGCTGTTGGACAGCCCCGGCGTCGGGGTGTTGACCGGGGAACCCGGTGTGGGCAAGACCACCGCCTTGCGCCAGCTGACCGCCAAGCTCAATCCCCACCGCTATCAGGTGGTCTATCTGGCGGAGACCGACTTCGGCCGCCTCGATCTGTACCGCTCGTTGGCCCTGGCCCTGGGGCTGGAGCCGGCCTTCCGCCGCGCCGCCCTGTGGCGCGAGATCAAGGCCCGCATCCTGGAACTGGCCGACGGCAAAGGCGTCGCGCTGCTGTGGATCATCGACGAGGCGCATAACCTGCCCCTGGAGTTCTTCCGCGATCTGCCGGCGTTCCTCAACTTCGCCTTCGATTCGCGCGATTTGATGGCCATCTGGCTGCTCGGCCATCCCCGTCTGGCCCAGACCCTGGCACGGACCCCCTATGCGGCGCTGGCAAGCCGCATCCAGGTGCAATTGAATCTGGGGCCCATCGCCGAACGCGAGCGCTTCAACTCCCTCATCGAGCACGCCTTCCGCCAGGCCGGTGCCCAGCACACCCTGCTGTCCGACTCCGGCCTCGAATTGCTGCGCCAAGCCTCACAGGGGCTGCCCCGCAAGGCGGCGAGCATCCTCAAGACCAGCATGCAGTTGGCCATGGCCAAGGGGTTGAATCACCTGCCCGACGAAATCATCCAACAGGCTATCGAGGAGTTGCTATGATTCCGACCCCGGTGTTCCATCTGCCCGATGACTTGCCGCCAGAAGCGGCCCTGGCTCTGTTCGATCTGCTCAGCGCCCTGACCGATGCCCTGTGGCAGCACTATGAGACCGAACTGGTTGAGCTCATCATGGATGATCTCAATGCGTATCCCGCCGCTCAACAGGCGTTCGATTTCAACGACGATCTTCCGTTCTGACCCACCTTTGTCCCACGCTGGCTCTGGGGAGT
>CALKKN010000071.1 GCA_937995275.1 uncultured Lysobacterales bacterium
CGGCCGCCAGTACGTCGTCATCGCCGCCGGCGGGCATGCCACGCTCGGCACGCGGCGCGGTGACCACCTGGTGGCCTTCGCATTGACAGAATAGAGCCGCGGCTGCCGGGGGCGGCTTGTGGGGGCAGCTGTAGGAGCGGCTTTAGCCGCGATCGATTTTCGGTAACCTCTTTATCGCGGCTAAAGCCGCTCCTACAGGCCGCTCCTACAGCCCGGCAGGGCTAGGATCCGGGGGTTCGTTGAGTCAGTACGAGGGCGATGCCGCCCAGTGTCGCCAGCGACGCCAGCACCAGGCGCACCGTCACCGGTTCGGCCAGCAGGATCACACCGCCGATCGCGGCAATCACCGGCACCGAGAGCTGCACGGTCGCGGCGCTCGTCGCTTTCAGGCCACGCAGGGCCGCGTACCAGATCACGTATCCCAACCCGGAGGCGATCGAACCCGAAGCTACCGCCAGCACCACACCCCGTCCGGACAGGTGCAGATCCCACAGGAAGAACAGGCTTACGGCAATCACCAGTGGAATGGACAGCAGGAAGTTGTTGGCCGTCGCTTCCAAAGGATCCTGCGCCCGGCGGCCGAGCAGGGAATAGAAGCCCCACGCGACGCCGGCGACAACCATCAGGAGCGTTCCAAGCGGGTCCGGCGCGGTGACGCCCGGCGAGACGAGGTAAACGATGCCCGCCACGGCCAGTCCCAGCCCGATCCAGGCCCATCCGGTGAAGGATTCGCCGCTCCGCAGCGCGACTGCGAACATGGTCAACTGCACGGCGCCGAACAGCAGCAGGGCGCCGGCCCCTGCGCTCAGCGACAGGTAGGCGAAGGAGAAAAACGCCATGTAGGCGAACAACATGGCCGCCGCGCGCCAGTCGGCCGGCTGGCGGCCGTCGCGTCGCCAGCGTGGCAGCACGATCAGCAGCAGGGTCAATGCGCCGGACAGGACCCTAACGGTCGTGAAACTCGCCGCATCGATATGCCCCTCGCCAAGAGCGAGCCGGCACAGAAGGGAATTGGCCGCGAATGCGGCCATTGCGACCAAAGTGAGCAACACTGTTTTCACGGTTGACCGGTGTCACGCTGCATGGCTCTGCTCCTGCGCACAGTCCCGGCAGCTTAAGGCCCCACCGCGCATCCGCGCAAATGGTCGCTGTGGCCGTGGCTTGTGGGAGCGGCTGTAGGAGCGGCTTTAGCCGCGATTGGTTTGGGTACAACAAATCTTCAATCGCGGCTAAAGCGCAGGCAATGAAGCTGGGGCGGTTTTCGGCGTAGCCGAAAGAAGCGCCTGCTGAATGCCGTCGCGCGTCGCTCCTACAGCCGCTCCTACAGGTCAATACCGGCTGGGGACATACAGCTCCGGGGGAAGCACCGTGCGTTCGTAATTCTCGTTGAAGATGCGGTCGGGCAGGGCCACGTCCTCGTTCGGCACCTCCTGGTAGGGGATCTGCTTCAACAGGTGCGCGATGCAATTGAGGCGGGCCCGCTTCTTGTCGTTGGCCTCGACGATATACCACGGCGACTCGGGGAAGTTGGTGCGCCGGAACGTCTCTTCCTTGGCCTCGGTGTACTGCTCCCAGCGCACGCGCGACTGCAGGTCCATCGGGCTCAGCTTCCACTGCTTCAGCGGATCGTGGATGCGCATCAGGAAGCGCAGCTGCTGTTCCTCGTCACTGATCGAGAACCAGTACTTGATTAGCCGGGTGCCGGAACCGACGATCATCTTCTCGAACTCGGGCACGTCCTTGAAGAACTGCTCCACTTCCCCGGGCGTGGCGAATCCCATGACCTTCTCGACGCCGGAGCGGTTGTACCAGGAGCGGTCGAACAGCACGATTTCGCCGCCGGACGGCAGGTGTGGCACGTAGCGCTGGAAGTACCACTGGGTGCGCTCTTTTTCGCTGGGCTTCTGCAGCGCGACCACACGGCAGACGCGCGGGTTCAGGCGCTGGGTGATGCGCTTTATGACGCCGCCCTTGCCGGCTGCGTCCCGCCCCTCGAAGACCACCGCGATCTTGGCGCCGGTCTCCTGCACCCAGTCCTGCAGCTTGATCAGTTCCGCCTGCAGGGCGATCAACTGGCGGAAATACTCCGCCCGGTTCATCGTCTCGGGGTGTTTGCGCCGGTAGATGCGCCGCAGCTCCAGCGACAGCGCCGGCTCGGACAGTTCAAGCTCGTAGTCCTCATCGAGCGTGTCCTGCAGTTCCGCTTCCAGCCAGTCCGTTCCGTCGTAGTGCGGTTTTTCGATGTCGTTCATCCCAAATTCACGCTTTGCTCGGGTTTACCGGCTCAGCATAAATCCGCCTCCGCACGGGGGCAACCGCACCCCGCCGCGCTGGGGGCGAGCGCAATGCGCTATAGTGGCCCCACGACGATGCGCGCACTTTTCACCCTGCTGACCGGCCTTGCCGTCATCTACGTGGTCCTGGGGCTGGTGCTGTACCTGCTCCAGGGTTCCCTGGTGTTCCTGGCCAACCTGCCCGGCCGTGCGCTCGACGCCACCCCGGCCGACATCGGCCTGCCTTACGAGGACACCTGGATCGCCACGGCCGATGGCGAAAGCCTGCACGGCTGGTACATCCAGGCCGAAGCGGCTCGCGGCGTGCTGCTGTTCTTCCACGGCAATGCCGGCAACATTTCGCACCGACTGGAAAGCATCGCGATTTTCAACCGGCTGGGGCTCGACGTGCTGATCGTCGATTATCGCGGCTACGGGCACAGCAGCGGCCGGCCCACCGAACGGGGCACCTACCGCGACGCCCGGGCCGCCTGGGACTACCTGCAGGCGGAACGCGGGGTGCCGCCGGATCGTATCGTGGTGTTCGGGCGTTCCCTGGGCGGCGCGGTCGGCGCGTGGCTGGCCGCCGGGTTGCCGGCAGAGTCGGCGCCCGCCGCGGTGATTATCGAGTCGAGTTTTACGTCGGGCGTCGACATGGCGCGCAGGCTCTATCCGATCTACCCCGCACGGCTGCTGACGCGATTGCGATACCCGGTCGTCGAGTACGCGGCGCGCCTGCGCAGCCCCGTGCTGGTGGTGCACAGCCGCGACGACGAGATCATTCCATTCGCCATGGGCCGCGGCATCTACGAAGCGGCGCAGCCGCCCAAATCCTTCCTCGAGTTGCGCGGCGACCACAACGCCGGCTTCTGGATCAGCCGCGAAGGCTACACGCGCGGGCTGCGCGCGTTTCTGGATGAGATTCTGGGCGAGCCTCCGGGCGTGGCGCCGGCACCCGGTCAGGGGGCGTAGGCGCGCAGGAACATCGCCACGCAGTCGCGAAGGTATCGATCGACCTCCCGCGCGGGCACCGGTTCCAGATTGAACTGCAGCCGCATGTGGGACTCGGCCTTCAGCATGCCCAGCAGTTGCCAGGCGGCGCTCCGCGGCTCGTCGATCCGCAGCCGACCGGCCCGGGCCTGGGCCTCGAGATAACCGGCGACGACATCCACGGTCTCCAGCGGCCCGTGTTTGAAGAACAGCCGGCCCAGTTCGGGGTGCGTCTCGGCGCTGCCGGTACACACGTTGTGCACGCGGATCGCTTCGGGGCTGGTCACCAGGTGCAGGAACCGGCGGGCGAGCTCCGGCAGCGTGACCTCGGGCGGCGCGTCGAGGTCGATGGCCTCGGGGTCGATCCCTGACGTCTTGCACTTGGCGGAAACCGCCAGGCCGAACAGATTCTCCTTGCAGCCGAAGTGCGAGTACACCGTCTGCTTGGACACGCCGGCGGCCGCCGCGATGTCGTCGACGCTGGTCCCCTCGAAGCCGTTGCGGGCAAACAATTCCACGGCCGCCGCCATGATCTGGCGGTGCTTCTCCTGGCTGCGGGGACGTCCGGGGCCCCTGGTGGCGCATGCTTTCGTATTCACTTCACGCTATCTTCACAGATATATAAGTAGACTTGCAAGTCCAGATATTATATAGTGGACTCATCAGTATGATAATTGGGATGGTCACGTGAGCAAATTCGCAACGACATTACTCCTGGTCCCGGGCATTCTGCTGGCCCTGGGCGGCTGCAACTGGGATACCCGCGCGGCGGTCCTGGACGAGCCGTACCTGCACCTCGTGGAGACACATAGCGTGTCCATGCAGCCGGGCTACCGCGTCGAGCGGGAGTTCGCCGGCGAGGTGGAGGCGACCCAGACCAGCGAGCTGGGCTTCGAATTCCCCGGCCGGATCGAAGCGCTGCTGGTCGACGAAGGCGACTCGGTCCGCGCCGGCCAGTTGCTCGCGCGGCAGGACACCAGTCTGCTCGAATCCGAGCGTGACGAGCTGACCGCCCGGCGGGCCGAACTGCAGGCCGAACTGGAGACCACCGAGCGGAACCTGGCGCGGGTCGAACGGTTGCAGGCAGACAACCTGGTCAGCGAACGCGAACGTGACGACCTGGCCGGACGGGTGCAGGTGCTGCGTGCCTCGCTGCAACGCATCGAGGCCGGGCTGCAGGCCAACCGGGTGCGCCTGGGCAAATCCGAGCTGCGCGCTCCCTTCGATGCCGGCATCGCCCGGCGCCTGGCCGACTCCGGCGTCGTCGTGGACGCCGGCATGCCGGTCGTCAGCCTGGTTCAGTCCGGCGCGCGCGAAGTGCGGGCCGGGGTGCCGGCGCGCATTGCAGACGACCTGGCGCCGGGCGACGAGGTCCTGGTTCGCGTTGGCAGCCAGGTGGCGAGCGGGCAGGTGGCCGGCCTGGGTCCGGTGGTGGACCCGCTGACCCTCAGCCGCGCCGTGCGGGTGCGCGTGCAGGAAGACTGGCCGCCCGGCCAGGTCGCCTACCTGCAGACCGCGGTGCCGGTCGACGGCCGTGGGGCCTGGCTGCCCGACTCCGCCGTAACCGAGGGCATGCGCGGGACCTGGGTGGTCTA
>CALKKN010000072.1 GCA_937995275.1 uncultured Lysobacterales bacterium
CGTTGTCGACCAGCATCCCCACCGCGAGCATCAGGCCCATCATCGACAGGATGTTGAGGGACAGGCCCAGGAAGTACATCACGCCCAGCGTGACCGTGATGGCGACCGGCACGGCCATGGACACCATCAGCGTCGTCTGTATGTGCCCGAGGACGAAGTAGAGCACGAGCAGCGACAGCGCCGCCCCGATGAGCCCGGCCTTGAGCAGTTCGGAGAGCGATTCCGTGACGCCCTCGGCCTGGTTGTCCAGGAAGAAGATCTTGATGCCCTGCATCTCGGGGGACTCGCCGATACGCCCGACTTCGGCGAGCGCGCGTTCCCCTACGTCCACCAGGTTGGCGCCGTTTTCCTTGAAGACACTGATCCCGATCGCGTACTTGCGGTCGAGGTGCCTCGCATAGGTTCGCTCCTTGCTGTCGTAGCGGACTTCCGCAATGTCGCTGAGCCTCAGTCCCTCGTCGGTGATGACCAGGTCGCCGATTTCCTCGACGCTTCTGAATTCACCTTTGGGATTGACGCGGTAGCGTGTCTCGTTGTCGCGGATCAGGCCTGCGGAATCCGAAAAATTCACCTGCCGCAACTTGCGCTCCAGGTCCACGAGGTCGATTCCATGCGACACCACGCGGTCGGCGATGAGTTCGATGCGAATCTCGTGCGGCTCGACGCCCTCGAGGTCGACCCGCGCGACGCCGGGGATACGCTCCAGCGGCCGCACCAGCTTCCGCATCAGCATGTCGTAAGCGCCCGAGAGGTCGCGCTCGCTGGAGATCCGCAGCCTCAGGACCGGCTGGTCGGTCAAGTTGAACTTGAAGACGTTGATGCGGCGCACGTCGGCCGGCAGCTGGTCGCGGATTCCTTCCACGCGCTCACGGGCCTCGACCGCCTTGATGGCCACGTCTTCACCCCAGTCGAAGATGATCTCGATGTTCGAGCCACTCTCTGAGGAACGGGAGTCGAGCCGCTTGATGCCGGACAGCGTCGCCAGCACCTCTTCGGCAGGCCGGGTGATTTCGCGCTCCACCTCTTCGGGGGTGGAGCCCTGGTAGGGGATCTGGATCGCGACAAAGGGTACGTCCACCGCCGGAAAATACTCCAGCGGCAACAGGCGGGCCGACACCACGCCGATGGCGACCAGCGACACGAACACCATGATGATGGTGACCGGCCTTCTCAGTGCGAATTGGGCGGGCGACATGATCGGGACCTCGAGAGGAGCCGCTAGCTGGCCTGCACGGCGCGGGAGAGGTCCGGGCTGCCCTGCCCTTCCTGCGCAGCAGGCTTGGCACTCCCCACGCGCACGTCCTTCCGGCGGTCAAGCAGCGAGTACATCACCGGCACGACCACCAACGTCAGCAGCGTGGAGGTCAGCAGGCCACCGATGACGGTGACCGCCATCGGGGTGCGCATTTCCGACCCTTCGCCGAGTCCGAGCGCCATCGGCGTAAGACCCAGTACGGTGGTCAGAGTGGTCATCATGATGGGCCGCAGGCGCAGCCGGGCCGCTTCGCGAATGGCGCTGATCCGCTCCATGCCGGAGGCGCGGAGCTGGTTGATCAGGTCGACCAAAACGATGGCGTTGTTGACGACAATGCCGGCCAGCATGATCAAACCGATGAATACGATCACGCTGAGGCGCGTGTCGCTGAGCCATAGGGCCAGCGCCACGCCGACCGCCGCGAGGGGAATTGAAAACAGGATCACGAAGGGATGCAGCAGCGACTCGAACTGCGACGCCATGACCAGGTACACCAGGAAGACAGCAAGCCCAAGCGCGAACAGCAGCGAGCGGAAGGAGGCCTCCATTTCCTCGCTCTGCCCCGTGATCCGCATGCTCAACCCGTAAGGCAACTGCACACCGGCGACCAGAGACTGAGCCTCTGCAACGGCCGCGCCAAGGTCGCCGTACGCCAGGTTGGCCTGGATCAGGGCGACCCGTTCCTGGTCGGCACGGCGTATCTCCGACGGACCCTCGGCTACCCGTATCTCCGCGACCGCCGACAGCGGGACGGGCCGTTCGCTCTCCGGATTTACGATCAGCTCCCGGACCGCGTCGATGGATTGCCGCTCCTCCTCCGACAGGCGCACCAGCACGTCGATCTTCCGGTCGCGCCAGCTGTAGCGGGTCGCCACGCGGCCGCGGATCTTGCCGACCACCTGGTCGGAGATTTCCTTGACGGTCAGCCCCAGTTTCGCCGCCCGCTCCTGATCGAAGTAGATCTGTAGCTCGGGATGCCCGCGCTCGACGCTGGACTCGATGTCCGCAAATCGGTCGGAACTCCGCAGCCGCCTCAGCACCTCTTCGCTGGCGGCCTTCAGCGACGCCAGGTCATAGCCCTGGATCTCGATTTCCAGCGGTTTGTCGAAACTGAGCAGTTCGGGTGCCGTAAAGTTGGTCTCCAGACCCACGGTTTCCCGGGCCTGCACGCGCAACGCCTCGATAACGGCGCCCTGATCGGCGCTGGAACGGGTCGGCGCCATCGCCACCAGCATACGGGCAATGTTCTCTCCGCTCTCGGTGGGGTTGGCATCGATCCGGTTCCCGGAGCCGGCGACGCCGTAGACATAGCCGACGCCCGGCTGCGCCGATGCCAGCCGCTGTACGTCAGCGCCGAGGCGGTCCGTCTCGTCCAGCGGCGTGCCCGGGGCCGCCTCCAGTTCGACCTCGAAGCGGCCTTGTTCCAGGGCCGGGACCAGCTCCGTTCCCACCGAGCGCAGCATTACGACCGCGACGGCGAACAGGGCCACGGCCACCGCCAGAGTCAGGCCGGGCCGACGAAGAGCCAGGTCCAGCAGCGCGGCGTAACGCGCGCTGAACCATCGCCCGAACCTGGTCGCACCCGGTTGCGGCGGCAATGACCGCCGGCGGGACGTCGAGGCCATCATCGGAATCAGGGTAACCGCGACCGCCAGCGATACAGCCAGCGCAAAGGTGACCGTCAGGGCCTGGTCGCGAAACAGTTGCCCCGCGACGCCCTCCACGAAGGCCAGCGGGAGGAACACGGCGATGGTGGTCAGGGTCGAGGCGATGACCGCTCCCCCCACTTCGCTGGCGCCGTGGATGGCCGCCTTGATCAGGCCTTCCCCCTGGGCCCGATAGCGGGAAATGTTTTCGAGCACGACAATGCCGTTGTCGACCAGCAGCCCGGTCGCCAGCGCGATCCCACCGAGCGACATGATGTTAAGCGATATGCCCGCCTGCCCCATCAGGAAGAAGGTGGCGATGATCGAAACCGGAATTGACAGTGCGATGGTCAACGTGAACCAGAAATTGCGCAGGAACAGGAAAATGACCAACACGGCCAGCAGGCCGCCCAGGATGGCCGCGTTTACGACCTCACCGATCGCGCGCTCGATGAAGACCGACTGGTCGTCGACGGTCTCGAATCCGACGCCGACCGGCAGTTCGTCCTGCAGTTCTTCGATACGCTGCCCGACGCCGCCGGCCACGTGCACGGTATTGGCATCGCCTTCCTTGTAAATGGCGATTTCCACCGCCTCGCGACCGTTCATGCGAATGATGGCCTCGCGCTCACTGAAACCGGAGCGGACCTCCGCGATATCGCGCAGGTACACCGGGCGCCCGCCACCCGGAGAGACGATCAGCCCTCCGAACTCCTCCACCGAGCGGAACTGATTGATGGTGCGCACCAGGTAGCGTTGCGTACCCTCCTCCAGGCGCCCGGCCGAAACGTTGACGTTTTCGGCCGCCAGACGCGCCGTCAGATCCTCGAGCGACAGCCTGAGTTGGGCCATTTTCCGCTGGTCGATGTCGATCTGGATTTCATCCTCGAGCCCACCGCTGATTTTGACGGCGGCCACGCCCTCGACCGGTTCGAGCAGCTTCTTGATTTCCTCGTCCGCGTAGCGCCGCAGCAGTTTGAGCGACGCCTCGTCGCTGCTTCGCTGCTCTTCGTCCAGCGTCAACGCCAGGCGCATGATCGGATCGGTAGCCGGGTTGAAGCGCAGCAGCAGGGGACGGCTGGCCTCGAGCGGCAACTGAAGCACCTCGAGCTTCTCACGGACGTCCAGGCCGGCCCGATCCATGTCCGTGCCCCACGCGAATTCGAGAATCACGTCGGACTGGCCCGCGCGCGACACAGACTTGACTGTTCGCACATTGCGCACCACGCCCACCGACTCCTCGACTGGCCGGGTCAGCAAAGTCTCGATCTCTTCCGGAGCGGCGCCGCGGTATTCGGTGCGGACAGTGAGCGTGGGGTAAGACAGGTCGGGCAACAGGTTGACCTTCAGATCCTGCAGCGCGATCAGGCCGAACAGGACCAGAGTTACGGCGCCCATCGAAATAGCCACGCGTCTCCGCGTGGCCACTTCAACGAGCTTCAGGGTCTTCGTGCTCATGCCCTCGGCTGGTCGCCGGTATCGATGATTTCAACCCGCGCGCCGTCGCTCAGACTGCCTTTGCCCGCGGTGACGACCGTCTCCCCGGCGCGGACGCCTTCGCGCACCTCGACCACCCCGGCGCGCTCGTAGCCCAACTGGACCATCCGCCGCATGGCGCTGCCGTCTTCGCCGACGACGAACACGTGGCTGCGCTCGTCCTCGGTGATCACGGCGTTGCGGGGAATTACCGGCACGTCTTCGTGCAGGTCGTAAAGTATTTCCACGCGTCCGAACAGGCCCGGCTTGAGCATGTCACCGTGGTCTTTGACTGCAGCCGTGACCCGAAACGTCCCGGTCGCCGGATCGATTACCGGGCTTATCCGAATGATGTCACCGGCGAACTTTTCACCCGGCCAGGCATCGAGAGCCATCGCCACCTGCAGGCCCTTGCGGAGGACCCTTAGCTCACGTTCGGGCACGTGCAGAAGAGCCAGCAACGGATCATAGCTGGTAACCCGGTAGACCGGGTCATGAAGCGCGACCAGGTTGCCGGCCCGTACCATCCGCTCGGAAATGTAGCCCGCAATCGGGGCGCGGATGTTGGTGTATTCGAGGTCGAGCAGAGCCAGTTCATATTCGGCCTTCTGGGCCTGCAGTTCGGCGCTGACCCCCTCAAAGTCGTCGGCGCTTACCAATTCGCGCTCGAACAGCTCCTTTTTTCGCTGGAAATCCGTTTCGAGCCGTTTGAGTGCGGCTTCGGCCTGCTCGACCTGCAAGCGGTAGCGATCTGTCTCCACGCGGGCCAGCACCTGGCCCGCCTCGACGAAATCGCCCTCCTCGGCGTAGATCTCAAGCACGACACCGGTGATCTGGGACACAACGGTGGCTTGCTCGTCCGCCTCCAGCGTTGCCGTTCCGGAGTAAACCGCGGCGACGTCGTCGTTGATGACCTTTACAGCCTCGACCGGGATGGCCGGATCTTCCGCCGCTGCCTCGGAGTCATGCTGGTCGTTGCCGACCGCCTGCCCCATACAACCCTGCATTGCCAGTGCAGCAGACAACACCAGGATCAGTGCCAATCCATTCACCCAACGCGCTTCTCGATGCTTCATGATGTTCGCTCAACCTTGGTGTTGTATATAGGTATAACACTAACACAGTGATCAATGTGCCCCAATATGCCGAAGGTCATGGAATCTGGTCCCTTCGCAGCTTGGATGC
>CALKKN010000073.1 GCA_937995275.1 uncultured Lysobacterales bacterium
TATTGAAGCGGCCCGGGTTGGTCATGGGAGGCTTTTGAACAGGGCCAGGATTTCCAGACAGGCATCGCGGTGATCAGGCCCAAGGCCCGGGGGCAGGCCGGCGCCCGGAATCTCCAGGCTGTACGTTATCTGGTGCCGCTCGGCGCGCAATATCCAGGCAGCCAGGATCGACAGCCGGGTTTCGACATCTCCGCCGCCCATCCGGTGCCAGTTCAGATCGCAGGATTCCTCGCTCGGAACCTCCATTTCACGCGAGTAGAGCTTTTGCTGGCGCACCAGCGCGCGCCAGGCGATACGGCGCAGGGGGTCGCCCTCGCGATGCTCGCGCAGACCGTGGAAATCCTCGCCTTCGCCCTTTTTCGCGGCACCATAGTCGCCGTGGCCCATCCTCGGCAGCGGCGGCGGGTTTGGCGCGGGCCGCGGATAGACCAGGCAGCGCGCGGTGGGGATCACCAGCGACCAGGCGCGAAACAGCCCCAGCGGAAAACGGTTCTCGATCCGGAACGGAGCCATCTCCATCCAGCCGCGGCTCTGCGTGGCCTGCCCGACCCGAAGCCGGCGCGTTTCCTGGGGTTCGACATCCGCGCAGTCCACGGACTCGGCGTTGCGGACCTGCAAGGCAAACCGGTGGCGTTGCTCGGGATTATTGAGCAGCACGTTGAATTGAGCCGTCTCACCCAGGAACACCGGCTGCGCCAGGATGCCGTTTACCCTGAGCCCGGCCAGGTTCCGGTAGGCCAGCAGCATGGTCAGAATGGCAATGGAGGCGACCAGGAACGTGATCAGCAGCGTCATGTTGTTGTTGAAGTTCAGTCCGCCTATGACCATCAGCGCGAGCAGCACACCGAACCAGACCCCAAATCCGGTGGGCAATACGTATATGAGGCGGTATTCGAGCGTCTGCGGCAGTTCCGTGGTGCCGCGCAACCGCCGGACCCGGTCCAGCAGCCAGCGGTCGAAGCGTGGCCCGATAGCGGCGTATTTCCTGACGGCGGCGACTGGGTTCACGGCGTCCTTTCCAGGCAGGCGATCCTCAGGGAATAGGCACCTGGTCCAGAAGCTTGTGGATCTGCTCTTCCGACGACTGGCTGAACCCCGACGACGGGTTCAGGCGGTGCCGAGCGAGACCTGGAAAAATGACCTTCACGTCCTCGGGCATCACATAGTCCCGGTTTTCCAGGAACGCATGGGCGCGACTGGCGCGCAGCAACGCGAGGCCGGCCCGCGGCGACAACCCGGTTTCGAACCACCGCTCGTCACGAGTCTCCCGCAGCAGGGCCTGGATGTAGTCGAGCAGGTTGTCGCTGACGAACATCCGTTCGCAGTCGGACTGCAGCGCCAGGACATCCTCCGGCGACAGCAGCGTCGTCGTCCGGGCCAGCAGCAGGGCGCGGTCTTCGCTGGTCAGCAGTTCCCGCTCGGCGGCCGGGTCCGGGTAGCCGATCGACAGGCTCAGCAGAAAACGGTCCAACTGCGAGTCCGGCAGCGGGAAGGTGCCGACCAGGTCGACCGGGTTCTGGGTCGCCATCACGAAAAACAGGCTCGGCAGAACGTGAGTCTGGTTCTCGATGGTGACCTGGCCCTCCGCCATGCCCTCCAGCAGGGCGCTTTGGGTCTTCGGTGTGGCACGGTTGACTTCGTCCGCCAGGATGACCTGCGAAAAGATGGGGCCGGGATGGAACTCGAATACGTCCCGCTCGCGCTTGTAGATTGAGACGCCGAGAATGTCGGCCGGCAGCAGGTCACTGGTAAACTGTATACGTTGATACTCCGAACCGATGACCCGCGCCACCGCGTGAGCCAGAGTGGTCTTGCCGACTCCGGGTACGTCCTCGATCAGCAGGTGGCCCCGTGCCAACAGGCAGCAAAAGGCAAGCCGGACCTGCTGTTCCTTGCCCAGCAGAACGCTGTTGACCGATTGTTGTGCTTCGAGCAAGAGCGAGTGTCGGTCCGCCTGGCTCCGATCTTGCGAGATTACCGAAGAACTCATATGCCCCTTATCGGCAAGCGTTGCCTGCCGCTCCTGGCCCGCGGAGCAGTATAGCATTCATGGGGCGGCATGCTTCCAATGAATCAAGTGCTTACACAATAAGGTTTACAGCTTCCTGCAGTTCAGGCGCGATGCGGCTATATTCAACTTCATGGAGACCAACGGCCCAGGGAGCAGGCGCGGCGAGGGCGCCCCCGATCCCCCGTGCGCGCTGGTACTGCCGGGAGGTGGCGCCCGCGGCGCCTATCAGGTAGGCGTTCTCAAAGCCCTGGCGGAGATGACCGCACACGGCGGGAACCCGTTTCCCGTCATTTGCGGCACCTCCGCCGGAGCCATCAATGCCGCGGTGCTGGCCAGCCACGCGCATGAATTTTCAGTGGGCGTGGAGCGGCTCGGGAAGTTCTGGTCGGGACTGTCCTGCCGCAGGGTCTATCGCACGGATCCGTGGACCATATTCAAATCCGGACTGCACTGGATGTTGTCGCTCTCGCCGGCCAGTCGGTTCCTGCCCCAACCGCGGTCCCTGCTCGACAATACGCCGCTGCGCGTTATGCTGCGCAGCTCGCTGCGGCTCGAAGGCATCGGCGGGGCCATCACCCGGGGCGCCCTGCGCGGGGTGAGCGTGACAGCTTCCGGCTACAGTCGCGCGTCCGCGATCAGCTTCTTTCAGGCCGTACCCGAAGTGCCGGGCTGGGACCGCGCCCGGCGCTGCGGAATGCCGACACGGCTCGACGAGCG
>CALKKN010000074.1 GCA_937995275.1 uncultured Lysobacterales bacterium
TCGTAGAAATCGAAGTCCTGCAGGGCGAGGCCGGTTCTTTGCAGCATCTCCGCGACCGCCACCGTCGGCGCCATCAACAGACCTTCGTCGTGTACGAAATCGACGGCGGAAGTGCGGCCCGCGGTGAGGAAGGCCTGGACCGGAAGTCCGCGCGCCTCGGCCCATTCCTCGGAGGCCAGCAACACGGCGGCAGCCCCGTCCGTCAGCGGCGTGCTGTTGGCGGCGGTCAGCGTCGCGCCCGCATCCTTCGAGAACGCGGTCTTCAGGCTGGCCAGTTTTTCCATGTTGCTGTCGCTGCGGATGTTGTTGTCCCGGGCGACGCCCGCCCAGGCGGGCACGAGGTCGTCGAAAAAACCTTCGTCCCAGGCCGCGGCGGCATTCAGATGGCTGTTCATGGCCAGGCGATCCTGCTCCTCCCGACCAATGTGCCATTCGCGCGCCATCCGTTCGCAGTGCTGCCCCATGGAAAGGCCGGTACGCGGTTCGGCGTTGGCCGGGAACACCGGCTTCAGTTCGGCGGGACTGAAGCCCTTGAAGGCCCGCAGTCGCTGCTTGGCGCTGCGGGCGGCATTGGCCTTGACCAGCCGCTGCGAAAACTTCCGCCCGTAGCCGATGGGCGGGTCCGACGTCGTGTCGGTCCCCGCCGCGATGCCGCACTCGATCTGCCCGGTCGCGATCTTGGCGCCGATCATCAGCGCCGCCTGCAGGCTGGTGCCGCAGGCCTGCTGCAGGGTAATGCCGGGAGTGAGCGGCGAGAGCGGGGTGGACAGCAACGCTTCCCTGGCCAGGTTGAAGTCTTTCGGGTGCGAGGTGACCGCACCTGCGATGACTTCGTCGAGTTGGGCGCCGTCGAGCCCGAACCGGTCGACCAGTCCCCGCACGGCGGCCGCCAGCATGTCCAGGTTGGTCTTGTTCGCGTAGACGGTGTTGGACCGGCAGAAGGGGATCCGGCTGCCACCGATGACGGCGATTCTGCGTATGCGCTCACTCATTGCCCTGCTCCTGCTGCTGCTCGAGGTAGAACATGGGCCCGCCGCGGAACGGCGCAAACCCCGTACCGAAGATCATGCCGGCGTCCAGTGCGTCGCGGTCGGCGACGATTCCGTCTGCGAGACAGGCGCTGCATTCCTCGAAATACGGCTGCATCAGTTCCTCCCCGAGCGAGTCGAGATCGACGCCCGCGGCCGCCGCAGTGTCCTTTTCGGGTTTACCTTTCTTCCAGACGTAGAATCCCTCACCGCTCTTCTTGCCCAACTTGCCCTGGTCGACGTAGGACTGCAGAACCTTGGCGTCCTCGGCCGTTTCGTCGCCACCCAGCGTGCCCATGACGCCCAGGCCAACGTCCAGGCCGACAGTGTCCATCAGTTCGACGGGTCCCATCGGCATGCCGAAGCTCACTGCGGCAGCGTCCAGGGCCTCCCTGGCCAGGCCGCGCTCCCGGTGCAGGCGGAACGCATTGAGCATGTAGCGCGCCAGTACGCGGTTCACCAGGAAGCCGGGGCTGCTGGCCACCGGCAACGGGAAGCGCCCGATCTGGTTGCAGAACGCCGCGCCCCGTTCGATTTCGGCAGGCTCCGTGATTTCGTCGTGGACCACCTCCACCAGCGGCATGCTGGCCACCGGGTTGAAAAAATGCAGGCCGACCAGGCGCTGGGGCTGCTTCAGCACCGAGGCGATCTCGGCCAGCGGAATGGCCGATGTGTTCGTGGCCAGGATCGCTTCCGGCCTGACCCGTGATTCAAGGTCGCGGAACAGGTTCTGCTTGGCTTCGAGGTTTTCGAAAATGGCTTCGATTATGACGTCGGCCCTCGCGGCACCGGCGCCGTCCACATCGGCGATCAACCGGCTTTGCGCACCGGCGATCCGGTCGCCCGACTTGAGGCGCTTGGCGAAGAGCTCGCGGGCGCGCTTCAGCGCCGGGTCGATGTACTGCTGCTCGCGGTCCTGCAGCGTGACCTCGAGTCCCTGCAGCACGCACCAGGCCGCGATATCGCCGCCCATGACACCGGCCCCGACGACATGGACCCGGCGGGCCCTGAAGCCCGAGTCCTTGCCGTTGCGCTTGAGCATCTCCATCAGTCCGAAGACGCGCCGCAAACCCTGCGAGGTACTGCCGGTGATCAGCCGGGCGACACGCTGCGCCTCCTGGTCGAGCATCTGCTGCAGGTTGTCGCCGCACTGCTCCCAGGCCTCGATCAGTTCGAACGGGGCGGGGTAGTGACGCGGATTCGCCTTGGCCGCCGTCTGCTTGCGAACCTGGCCGGCAAACAGCTTGCGCGCCGGGCCGGTATTGCTGAGGCGACCCGTCCAGCCGGCTCCGCGGCTCTTGCGCCCCGCCAGGACCGCGCGGCGGGCCGCCCAGCGCAGGCTGGCGTGTGGGCCGACGAGCTGGTCGACCAGCCCCATCGCGCGCGCCTGGCGGGCGCGTACCATGCGGGCCGTCAACATCAGCGGCAATGCGCGGAAGCCGCCGATCTGCCGGGGCGTGCGGGCGCTGCCGCCAAACCCCGGGTATATGCCGAGTTTGATCTCCGGGTATCCCAGCCGGGTTTCATCCGTATTGCGTGCAATCCGGTAATCGAAGCACAGCGCCAGTTCCAGTCCGCCCCCGAGGCAGTAACCTTCGATGCAAACGGCGGTGGGGAAGGGCAGGGCCTCGACCCGGTTGAGCAGCTTGTGCGCTTCGCCGATGAAGGCCTCGGCCTCGGCGGCATTGGCGACCTGGTCGAACTCGCGGACGTCGGCGCCCACGACAAACGAACCCTGCTTTCCGGACTGAAGGACCAGTCCGCGCGGCGGTGCCTGTTCGAACCCGGCGACGATCTGCTCCAATTCGCCGAACACGTCCTGTGAGAGGCTGTTGGTCGTTTCCCCTTCGCGGTCGAGGGTCAGCCAGCAGACCCCGTCCAGATCGTGTTCCAGACGCCAGTTGCGGTAATCGGTTTGGCTCATGGTCGCGCTCCGTACGCTTGAGTATGGTCAGGTGAAAAAAAACTGCGGTGACCGTTTATTATGACAGATCGGACCCCTCAGGGCACCTGCAGGCCGGCCCTCCGCAGCCCTTCGGCAACGGCGATCAGCGGCAGTCCGATGATGGCCGTCGGATCGGAAGATTTCAGCGCCCTGAGCAGGGCTGGACCGGCCGTTTCGGACCTGAATCCGCCGGCGCAGTCGACCGGGTGGTCGCGCCGGACATACCGCTGGATTTCCGCATCGCTAAGATCGCGGAAATGCACCTCCGTGTCGATGGTGGCCGCGAAGCAAAACCCGTCATCGAGCCGCTGCAGGGCGACTGCGCTCAGGAAAGTGACCCGTTTGCCGCTGAAGGCTGCGAGCTGATCCCGTGCTCTGGCCGCCGTGCCCGGCTTGCCCACCACCCGGCCACCCTGCACGGCCACCTGGTCGGAGCCGATCACGATGGCCTGCGGATGCCGGCGGGCGACGGCCAGCGCTTTTTCCCGGGCCAGACGGCCGACCAGTGCGTCCGGCGCCTCGCCCGGAAGGGGAGTCTCGTCGGTGCCCGGCGCCAGGACTTCGAACGGGATGCCCAGGCGTTCCAGCAATTGGCGCCGGTAGGGGCTGGTCGAAGCCAGTATCAATTGTGTTTGTTGTGACTCAGCAGGCATTTTTGTTGTAAAATGGCACGTTTGATTGTATCGCCGGGTAACCCGGCTACCGGGAATTCTGCAGCGATGTCCCGTGAATTTCCAGATTTTGTGGACCCGTGGAAGGCCGCGGACGGCAAGCGGGCGTTCCAGGGCACCATGCCGCTGAGATGGATGCGCCGCCTTGCGCCGCTGCTGGCGCCGGCCGATCCCGGTGGCGCCGGGGACGGCGGCGGGGCAAGTGCGGAAGTTGTCACGGCAGGGGCCGAGGCAACCAATGGGCCGCCCCCGATGCCGTGGCCGGACGCGTCTTTCAGGCTCCGGTTCGGGTACGACGAGCAGGGCGTGGTAGCGGTCGACCTGAAGGTCGAGGCTGATCTTCCGCTGATCTGCCAGCGCAGCATGCAGCCGTACCGGGAGCACGTGGAACGGCACAGCTTGCTGGGCGTGGTCGAAAGCGTCGCAGATCAGGACCAGCTGCCGGCGCACTATGAACCGGTGCTCGTCGAGCATGGTCGTCTGGCGTTGGTCGACCTGGTCGAGGACGAATTGTTGCTGGCGGTGCCGCAGGTACCGCGTAACCCGGCCGTGGCCGAGGTTGCGCTGTCGACCGAAGGCGAAAAGAAGATGCCGGAGACCGCCGGCGAAAAGCCCCGGCAGCGGCCCTTCAGCGAACTGGCGGAAATGCTGGAAAAAGCCGGCCGGCGGAATTGACGGCGGCGCCCCGGCCGACTGACACGAATTGATTGATACAGGAGAAGACACATGGCTGTTCAAAAGAATCGCAAAACACCGTCGAAGCGGGGTATGCGCCGTTCCCACGATTCACTGCAGGCGCCCACGCTGTCGGTCGACCCCACCACGGGTGAGACCCACGTGCGGCACCACGTGACCCCGGAGGGTTATTACAAGGGCCGGAAAGTCATCGACACGCCGGTCGTGGAATTCGACGAAGACTGATTTCGATTGCCGCGGCCTGATCCGATCAGGGCGGCAGCGAATGCAGAGCACCGAAACGACCATCCTGGCCCTGGACGCCCATGGTGGCGACCAGGGCCTCGCTGCGTCTGTGCCGGCCGCACTGGCGGCCCTGCAGCAGGACGAGCGCCTCCAGATCGTGCTGGTGGGCGACGAGCCGGCCATGCAGTCGGCGCTGGCCGCGGCCGGGTCCGGAGTGGACGAGCGCCTGCGGCTGCGGCACGCCGACACGGTGATCCCGATGGACGCCAAACCGGCCGCCGTGCTTCGGAGCGGCCGGGGCAGCAGTCTCTGGACGGCATTCGAACTGGTCGCGGCGGGCGAGGCGGCAGCCTGCGTGAGCGGCGGCAACACGGCCGCCATG
>CALKKN010000075.1 GCA_937995275.1 uncultured Lysobacterales bacterium
CCGGCGCCGCAGCGCAAGAGCGCCTGATCCCGAGGCCGCGCCCCGGCCGGCGGGGCAAGCAGCAACGGCGCGGAAACCCGCCGGCGGATTCCGCCAGTGGTCGTTCAGTACTGGTCGAGCTCCGGCCAGATTTCCCGCCGCAGCTTCAGCGGATCGGCCAGCACCCGGGCGCGCGAGTCGGCGACCTCGCTACCTTTCAGTGGTTGAAAGGAGTCGGGCAGGGATTCGCGGTTGAACTCCACCAGCACCCAGTTGAGCACGGCGGCGAGCTCCTCGTCGCTCAGCGGCGCCTGGGCGGCCCCGGGGACGCGCGCCAGGTAATCGCGGCCCGCTGGTGACGCCGCGATGGTGCCGAGCGGCCCCACCAGCGAGGGGACGCTGGGCGGAAGACCCGTTCCGTCGGGCCGGTGGCAGCCTGCGCAGTGCAGCAGGTAGTCGCTCCGGGGATCGGCCAGGGCGGGCGACGTCAGCACGCAACAGGTGACTATCCAGGCGAGGGTGCGCACCGGAGGACCGTTGGTCAGCCCTGCGGTCCGGCCTCGCCGAGCACGACCCCTATGGTGCAGTGGTAGGCCCGGCTTTCCGTCCCGAAGCACCACAGCACGGCGCTGCTCTTGCTCGGGAAGTAGACCGGGCGTTCCCGTTCCGTGTTGTGGCACCAGCAACGGTCACACAGGGACTTGCCGCAGCAGTCGTTATAGGAAATCAGGTAGTCGCGGCCGTCCACCGGGTTGCGGCAGGTGCCCACCCAGGTGATCGGCGACGGCTCGGAGCCCGGGGGGCAGCTGTTGTAGGTCCCGCCGCAGCAGCTGCACAGGCTTCCGCCCAGCGCACAGTAGCGCCAGTAGTCGCAGCTTTGCGGGTCCCCCAGTTCGTCGACCTGGTCTGCCGCCAACGCCCGTGCCACGGGCAACAACGGCAGGACCGCGGCCCCGGTCAACAGGGTACCCACCCGCGTCAGCAGGTTGCGCCGCGACGCCGAGCGGGCCAGTTGCCGGCTGCCGCTGCCGATGGCCCGGTCGAGCGTCCGTAAGGTCTGTTCGAAGAGTGCGGTGAGTTTCATATCGCGTGTTCCTTGGCCGCTCGCGCCGGGTCTCGCTCGTAGTTCTGAACGTATTCCTGCAGGCTTTCGAGGCCTGACTCCATCGAGATCACCAGGCTTTCCAGGTGCTCCCGTGTGTTCACCAGGCCCTTGCTGCGAAGGGCCCCATCCGGCCCGATCAGCGCAGCGAAGGGCAACTTGCCGACCTCATACGTCAGGCCGAGGGCCTGGGACAGGACGTACGGGTAGTCGCCAATGCGCAATTCCTTCACGTAGTCCAGGTGTCGCTCGATGCGGTCGCCGTCGCTGGCAAAAATAAGCCTGAGATTTTCGTCCCGTGCCAGGGCGCGGGCCGTCGGCACCAGGCCCCGGCACACCGGGCAGGTGGGGGAAATCCACAGCACCAGGGTCGCCCTGCCGTCGTCGCCGGGGCCACCCACCGTCACGGTTCCCCCGTGCAGGTCCGGGTAGGCCGCAGCTTCCGTCGCCTCGCCCACCGCCGGGCCGCTGGTCGGCAGCAGGGCGCCGGCCGGCGCCACCCGCTCATGCAGCACGCCGACCTGCCGGGCCAGGGCGAACACCACCAGCGCCAGCACGATGACCAAGCACCACAGCACGATGTTCGAAACCAGCAATGCTTCAGTCACCGGTTTTCCTCCAGGTTCTGATTGCCGCGCCATTGGCGGTCAATTGAGTGATGGCGCCGTACAGCAGCGCCGCTGTCACCAGGGCCGCGGCGAGGGTCGCCCAGTCGACCGCGCCCAGCTTCCTCGGCGCCGCGGCCGCCAGCGGCAGCAGAGCGGCCATCACCAGCAGCCCGTTGCGCACGACCAGCAGCCAGGACAGCCCCTGGTCGGCCGGAGATCTTCCGCCGAGCCCGCAGCCGCAATCGATGTGTACGCGTCCACGCAGCAGGTTGACGGCGATGGCCACGCCGTAAACGGCGAACAGCCCCGCGGTCAGCGGTGCAACGACGGGCATGGCGAAACCGGCCAGCCAGCCCAGGCCCAGTAGCGCCTCGATGCCGGGAACCAGGCGGGCCGCTACTTTGCACAGGGACGCCGGCAACAGCCGGTAGTCGGCCAGAATGGCCTCGAATCCGCTGCCCGGCAACACCTTGTGCCCGGCCGCGCCAAGCAGCAACACGCCCAGCGCCACTGCAATAAGCCTGATCACCAGGGGATCAATCATGCCGCGCCAGGGTCTGCAGCAGCCCCCCTCCCCTGGGGCCGGGTTCGTCGATGGTCCGGAGGTGGCGGAGCTGGTGGCCGTCGTAAATTCCCAACGTGTTGTCCTCGTGCATCAGATACAGTCGCGGCTGCGCCTCCTGGCTCGAAAGCAGCTTGCTGGCTTCGGTCTCGAGGGGCATTCGGCCCACGCGCCTGCGGCGTTCCAGATCGAACACCCACACCTCGGACCCCGGGTCGTGGTGCGTGTCGACATCGCCCTGGTGCATCAGCGCATACAGGAGGTTCGAACCCCGATGCACCGTGAACGGCTGGTCCCCGCCCGGCCGCCACTTCTCTCCGACGTCCTCGTTCGACAGTAACGACCACGGCTCAGCGACTTCGACCCGAGCCTCTTCCTCAGTCACCTCGTAGGCGAGCCCGTTGAAGGAAACCAGCAGCCAGCCGCGGCCCGTGAAGACGGGTTTGTCGAAAACCGCATCCTCGTCCACGCTGAAGAACGAGTCGGTGCGCGTTCGTGCAGTTTCGTTGCCGTCACGGTCCAGTTCGATGTACTGCAGGGTTCCGTCGCCGCACATCATCAGGAAGGCGCGGTCCCCGGTAGGCATGATGATGGCGCACCCCGGGGTCGACAGTTCGCCGGCGAATTCGCGGTCCACGACGTCGACCACACTGACCGACTGGGCGGGCGTCATGTTGAAGACGACGACGTGACGATCGTCGCCCAAGAGGCCTATGTGATGCCGGAACGACAACGTCGCGGTCTTGTCCGGGATGTCGATCTCGGCCGCGGGTGTCAGGTCCTTCATGTCGACCACGGTCAGCACGTCTTCCCGCGTCCCGCGGACGCCGCGCGAGTAGAAGGATTCCACGTAGTAGGCTTCGCCGCGGGACAACAGGGTGACGACGGCCGGCGTGTACCACTGGTGGGACATCAGGCCCTGCATCTCGCCGGTCTCGCCGTCGAAGATGTAACTGCCGTTGCTGGACTTGACCAGGAACCAGCTGTCTGCGGGCGGTGGCAGCGTGGCCACGCCCGGCTGCTCCGGTCCGAGCTGCGCGCCGGCGCCCTGGGCCACCAGCGCCAGACAGATCAATGACGACGTGACGATGCGCATGATTCCTCTCCTCCAGGCAGGCCGATTCTTGTTGTGCCCCGGTGCCCGCCTGGAGTGAGTATAGTCCACATTGGCAGGCTTGCACGCCCGGTGAGCGGATCGCGCCGCCTCGAAGGTTATGCTCAGCGCCGCTCCACCGCCACGTCGAAGCGGAACACCCGGCCGTCTTCCGCCGTCATGCGGAGCGGGACCGATCGGCCCGCTTCGAGCGGGCCCAGGGGTTTCATCAGCATGAGGTGATAACCCCCCGGAGCCAGTTCGACGGCCGCACCGGCAGGCACCTTCAGTGAAGGTACGTCGCGCATGCGGCTCATTCCGTCGACCTCATCAGTGCGATGCAGACTCACCTCCCCAAACGCCGGGCTGGAAAACGCGGTCAGCACGATGTCGCCCATGCTGTCGTTGCGGATGGTGCCGAAGCCGGCGGTCATGCCCATGCCGGGCGGGACCGAGCGAATCCAGGCATCCGCGAAGCGCAACTCCTGTTCACCGGCAGCGAGCGCCCCGGCCCCCAGGCTCACAGCCGCGACCGCGAGCCGAACGAACGTCATAGGGAACAATTTCGACATGTGCTTAACCCTTACCTGGCAGTTTCCGCGTATCAGGGACAGACCCATGGAGGCAATACCGATGAAAACCCAGTCACAACGCCCAAGACCCCAAACCAGCCCCACCCGCCGCCGGCAATCCTGCATCCGCCGGGGCCTCGTGGCCGCCGCGGTACTGTATTGCGCAGCCGCGGCCGCCGCCCCGACCGTCAGCGACGACTCGATCACGATCTACTCCCGGCTGCAGCCTGGAGCCGTCCGACCCGACCTCTACAGGCCCGTCGGAGGCCGGCATTCGGGCGGCCAGGTGCCCGGTTACGCCATCGTTCGCCACGACCGCTCCTATGACATCGAAAAAGGGCAGCATGCACTGCGCGTG
>CALKKN010000076.1 GCA_937995275.1 uncultured Lysobacterales bacterium
GGCAGCCGCAGCAGCCAGGTGGTCGCGCGAGATGTCGACCGGTACGTAGGCCGCGGGGCGGTCCAGGTGGTCCAGTAGGATGCGTGTCTTCACGCTCGACCCGCTGCCGAACTCGATCACGCTGGCCTGTGGGCCGACCCGTTCGGCAATGTCGCCGGCATGCCGGCGCATGATCCCGAATTCGGTACGGGTGGGGTAGTACTCCGGCAGGTCGCAGATGGTCTCGAAGAGCGCCGAGCCCCGCTCGTCGTAAAAGAACTTCGGGGAGAGGGTTTTCTGGCCCAGGGACAGGCCTTCGAGGATCTCGGCCAGGTCCTTCACGTATGTTTCGTCCTGATCGGTCAGTTCCGCAGCACGCTGCACGGCGGATGTTCTCGGCTCATTCTTCATCCCGGGCCAGTCTGACACCCAAGAATTGCCAGCGTGCTTCAGGATAGAAAAAACTTCGGTAGCTGGCGCGAATGTGATCGCCGGCGGTTACACACGAACCCCCGCGCACGGTCAGCTGGTTACACATGAACTTGCCGTTGTATTCGCCAAGCGAACCGGCCAGCGGTTTGAAACCGGGATAGGCGGAGTAGGGCGATGCAGTCCACTCCCAGGCGTCACCGAAAAACTGAGGCTGAGTATCCCCGGCCGTGACCGGGTGCCAGTATGCGGCCTCCGCCAGGTTCCCCGCGACCGGGTGTTCACCTGCTGCGAGTTCCCACTCGGCCTCCGTGGGCAGGCGCGCGCCGGCCCAGCGCGCGTAGGCATCGGCTTCGTAATAACTCAGGTGCACGACCGGCGCGCCGGCATCCAGTTCGCGCTCGCCGCCCAGCGTGAACTCGCTTGCCAAATCAGCGCCCCAGTACAACGGCCGGTTCCAGGCGTGCTGCTGAACCGCCGCCCAGCCGTCGGAGAGCCACAGGCCCGCTTCCGCGTAGCCACCGTCGCGAATAAATTCGAGGTACTCGCCGTTCGTGATCAGGCGTGAACCGATGGCGTGTTCCTGCAGCAGCGTTCGGTGGCGCGGTGTCTCATTATCGAAGCAGAAGCCCTCGTCTTCGGCCCCGATTTCGACGATGCCGCCGGGACGGTGGATGAAACGATGTTCGGGCGGGTTCGACCGGGGCGCCACGCGCAGCGAAGGATTTACCGGCGGCAGCAGCGGATTGCAGGAGAATACGTGCTTGATGTCGGTCAGCAGCAACTCCTGGTGCTGTTGCTCATGGTGCAGGCCCAGGGTCACGAGGTTCCGGATTTCCGTCTCGTCCTTCTCTTCCAGCAAACGCCCGACTCCGGCATCGACATGTTCGCGGTAGCGCAGGATTTCGTTCACGGGCGGCCGCGACAGCAAGCCGCGCCGGGGCCGCGGGAACATCTGTCCGGCGGAATAGTAGTAGGAGTTGAACAGATGGTGGTATGCGTCGTGAAAGCGCCGGTATCCGTCGAGGTGGCGCTCGAGGACAAAATGTTCGAAAAACCAGGTCGTGTGCGCCAGATGCCATTTGGCCGGGCTGACGTCCGGCATGCTCTGGACGACGTAGTCCTCGGGTGCCAGGTAGGCGCACAACTCGAGGGTCCGGACGCGAACGACAGCGAAACGGTCGGCCGGCGGCGGCTCATCCCTGGGGCTTACGGCCGCGGCCGGTACAGAGGTCATGGGGCCATCCAGTGCGGGTCAGCCGACAGCTTAGGCAGGCGGCGCCGACAAGTCAAAATCCCGGCGCCTCACGGTGTCTTCCTGTCACGCAGCGCTTCCCGCGCCTCCGTATCGTGCCGCAGAAGCCTTCTGGCCGCGGCATTGACGCGCCCGGTGCTGACCGCGGCCCACGGGTTCCCGTCCGTCGGTAGGGGCTGCCCGTACAGTTCGGCATGGAGGTCGTGGATCACGCGGGAATTCGCTTCGGCATGGGGGGAACCCGACTGCGGTGCGCTCTTGGCGGTGAAATCGTTCAGCAGGTTTTCCAGGGTCTGCGACGCAAACGCGAGCTCGGTGAGCTTGGCCCGGTATTCGAGGTCGACCGAACGCAGGTCCGGAAAACGCTCGAGGTCCGCCAGGTGGCGGGCTTCGTGCTTGAGGTAAGAGACCTCGAATCTTTCGGTGTCCGGAAGGTAGACCTGCTCTACGCAGTAAAGGGTTCCATCCTCGACCCAGCCGGTCGTCGTGGCAATCCCAAGCGCGGCGTAGTCCTTCCAGCCCAGGCTGGCAAAATCGCCCATGAAGGCTACGTCGACGGTGCGGGTCTGGTCAGTCAGCA
The DNA here is from genome assembly GCA_937995275.1 of uncultured Lysobacterales bacterium. Lineage (GTDB taxonomy): Bacteria > Pseudomonadota > Gammaproteobacteria > Xanthomonadales > SZUA-36 > CALKKN01. The sequence continues at coordinate 2,244 of CALKKN010000076.1, forward strand.
ACACAGTAAAGTCCCGGTCCCGCTCGGATCGCCAGATGAACAGGTCCTGCAGCGGCGGGGCGGCGACGGCCAGCACCCCGATCCCCATTCGCCCTATGGATTCATTCACCAGACTGTAGACATTCTTCGTGTCCGCAGCCGGATTCCTCTGCTGCAGCAGGTCGCCCAGGGCCTGCTCGAGCTCCGTATCGAGCTCGGTTTGCGGCCGGTCGCCCATCAGGGACCGTGTCCAGTAATCCCGGTATATCGTCACCACATCATCCAGCAGGCTAATGCCCGTGCCCGGACTGCGTGGTTCGGTCCGGTCCACGAACCGCTCGCGGAATCGTTCGGATAGCTCAAGAAACTCTGCTGCGCGATCCGGTTCCGTGCTCTCGAGCAGGGTTCGGGCCTGCTGCAGGTCGCCGCGTATGGCCATGGCAACGTAACGTTCTGTGACTTGAGTCGAGGAACCTGCTGGAACGTCAGCACTCGCGATATACATTAGAAAACATGCACCTATCACGAGAAACATGGAAAGTACTTTATTCACCGGATTGTCATTGGTTTTTCGCTGAATCGTGCTATATTGACGGTGTCGTATGGCGTGACCCTGCTGTGCTTCTCAAAGGGAATTTCTGGGTCATTATCAACTTTATCGCCATCCGCCGGTACTTATACGCGACAGGGAAAGGTTGGGCAAAACTGGGAATTCAGGTGTGCAGGCAGCAAAAGTGGGATGCGCACCAGAGACAGGCGTCAAAGGGAATTTGAAATTCTGCTTCACAATGCTGTGGCATGAGGTCGCGGACGGGGGCACGAAATTTTGTGCCCGGGCGTTGAAGCCCCCTGAGCCGAGGAGGAGAGACTTTCAAGGTGGATTACCTGTATTACATTCTGCTGATCCTGGCACTGCTGGCCGGTTGCCTTTTCGCTCTGAAGGTTTCGGGGCGGAAACGGCTGGCGGGCAAACCTGAAAAACTTGCCGACCGGGCCAACCGGAGGCGCGAACGGGAGCAGCAGAAGGTACGCGCGGAGGGGGCCGATCTGGCGCATCGCCACTCGATCCTGGAACGTGAACTCAAGCAGGTGCCCACGCCCTGGGGCTGGCCCGGCAGCGACCTCCACGGCGGCAGCAGATCTGACCAGGCCGATCAGGGTTATGGCGAGATCGCCCACCACGGGGCACTGAGGCGGTGGGTCGATCACCTGGTTGCCGAAAAGCGCACGACCGAGGACGAGGGCTATGTGCAGCGCCGCGAAGCCTCGCTGAAGGCCCTGCTCGAGGATCGATACGGTCGTGCGGTCAAACCGTCGGAGATGGCTTACCAGAAGGTGAAGCCACCGCGGTTGCGCGACCCCAGCCTGCCGCACGACCAGATGGACAATTTCCCCAGCGGCAAAACCGAGCAGATCGTCTCGGGGCTCGACAAGCAGCCCGACAAACCCGAGGACCGGCGCGAGACGCCGCGTCGCAAGACGGGGTCACTGAAAGATGTCAAGACCCCCTGGGGCTGGTAATTCGGCTGGATCTGCGCTGGATTCGGCCGGCATTTCCTCATCAGAACGAGACAATGCTATAGTTTAGGGAGATTTACCCAAAAGGGAAAAGTTCCGGCTTGGAGGATGAAGACCGGTACCAGGACAGGGATCACACGGAGGTGCAGGTCCGCAAAACCGTAGGGGAGGGGGACTCTGCCTACGGCCAGGATAGCAGGTGTTGCGTTGAGTTGGAGAGTCGGCGGGCACCTGAACATCTTGGAGGTTCAGACGATGGAACTGTTCCTTTTCATCGCATTCGTCGCCATATGCGCCGTGCTGCTGTTCAGGGCAACCAAAAAGTCCAAGCAGAAAGTCGACCTCAACCATGAGCGCAAGCTGAAGGAGAAAAAGGCCCGGACGCATCTGCTGGAGACCCCGGCCGTCTATACCCTTGCGTGCCCGGACCAGCCCTGGCATACGCGCGACAAATCGGCCACCACGGGCGTTTCGCGAACCAATCCGTTCTCGCCCAAGTCAGAATCGGCGGAACTTGAGTACGACGGTTACAGCCGACGTGACCGGCACCATGTCACCGACCTGGATGCGCAGATCAAGGACGAAGACCATATCGAGGAACCCGCGGTTAGCAGCAGCAAGAGGTGGGGCAAAGAGGGTCTCGCACACTGACCTCGAGGCGGCTAGGCCCGCAGCAGGCTTGCGGGCAGTTCGACGTTCTGATTGCCGGGGATTTTTATGCCCATCGGCACGGCTTCGACGCCCATGGTCTCGTTCTGGTAAGGCCGCAGCAGCCCTAGCGCCTCCTGTTTGCTGCCATGCAGCCAGCTGTCAGCCTCTTGCGTTGTCCGCAACAGCGCCGGGCTTCGGTTGTGGCCGACAGACCGCAACACCTCGTTCGGATCAACCGTGATGATCGCGACGGTCAATCGGCGCGTACCGTCCGTCATCAGCGTGCGCCGCGCCAGGCCGGCCATCATCCAGAACGGCTCGTCCGTAGGGAATACCGCGTAAGGCACCTGCGGCCTGACCCGGCTGTCGAACTCATAGAACCACGACACCACCACGAGCACGCGGAACCGGGCGGACCACGCCCCCATGAATGTCGGCGCGAACGGGGCGCCCTCCGTGCGCAGCCTGGCGTTGGCCGTCGAAATCGTCCGGCC
>CALKKN010000077.1 GCA_937995275.1 uncultured Lysobacterales bacterium
TGATGCCCTCGGATTCCGCGTCGATGGCCTCGGATTCGTGCGCCGGCATGTGCTCGCGGTCGCGGCGATAAATGATCATCGCCTCCTCGGCGCCGAGCCGCTTGGCGGTGCGCGCCGCGTCCATGGCGGTGTTGCCGCCGCCGTACACGGCCACCCGGCGGCCCAGCTTGGGCGCATCGCCTTTCTCGACCGACGCCAGGTAGCTCACCGCGTCCAGGATGCGGCCGGAATCGCGCGCCGGGATGTCCACGTGCTTGCCCACGTGCGCGCCGATGGCCAGGAATACGGCGTCGAAACCGCCGTCCTCCTTGGCGGCCAGAATGTCCTCGACCTTGCTGTCCAGCACGATCTTCACGCCGATCGTCTCGATGCGGGCCACCTCGGCGTCGAGGATGTCGCGCGGCATGCGGTAGGCCGGGATGCCGAAGCGCATCATGCCCCCGGCCATCGGGCCGGCTTCGCGAATTTCCACCTGGTGCCCCATCAGGGCTAGGTGCCAGGCCGCCGATAACCCCGACGGGCCGGCGCCGACGATCAGGATCTTCCTGCCGCTGGGCTCGGCCTCGATCTCGGGAACCCAGCCCTCCTGTAGGGCGAGGTCGCCGAGGAAACGCTCGACCGCATGGATGCTGACCGCGTCGTCCACTTGGCGGCGGTTGCAGTTGGATTCGCAGGGGTGGTAGCAAACGCGCCCGTGAATCGCGGGCATGGGATTGTCTCTTACCAGGATCCGCCAGGCGGCCTCGAAATCGCCCGCCTGCGCCCTGTCGAGCCAGCCCTGGATGTTCTCGCCGGCCGGGCAGGCGTGGTTGCAGGGCGGTATCGAATCGATGTAAACGGGGTGCTGAAGGCGTACCGGACCGGTGCCGGTCTTCTGCCGGAGATCCGGCGGCAGCGTAATATCGGAGCGGGGTCTGGACATGGCTATTGATTTCCGGAAGTGTCTGGGCGGCCGGGGGCGGCCACGTGAAAACGTTGGGTCATAAAATGCTCAAATCCACATCAATCGGCAAGTTTAGAGGGTTTTTGTGTCCGTTGTGTGAGGCATGTCATTTCGATGGGGCGGCACAGTGTACATGACTGGTCAGAGCAAACGGTCTCGCGGGGAATTTTACTCCGGCCCTAAATACGGGGAAAATCCATCGCGACCCAACACCAAACGGGTGACCCATGAGCATGGACAAAATCCGGGACTGGCTGCGCGAACACCGCATCACCGAGGTGGAATGCCTCGTTCCGGACATGACCGGCAAGGCGCGCGGCAAATTCATCCCGGCGGACAAGTTCATCAAGGAGGACAGCCGCCTGCCGGAGTCGATCCTGGTGCAGACCGTGACCGGCGACTACACGGATATCCACAGCGAACTGGTGGACCCGATGGACACCGACATGATGCTGGAGCCCGACGACCGCACCATGCGGCTGGTGCCATGGGCGGAAGACCCGACCGCGATGATCATCCACGACTGCTCCACCCGCCAGGGGGAGCCGCACCCGCTGGCATCGCGAAACGTGCTCAAGCGCGTGCTGGCCCTGTACGAGGCCGAGGGCTGGAACCCCGTCATCGCACCGGAGGTGGAGTTTTACCTGATTCAGAAAAACCTCGATCCCGACTACGAACTGGAGCCGCCGATCGGCCGCTCCGGGCGCCGGGAGGCGGGACGCCAGTCATACAGCATCGACGCGGCCAACGAGTTCGATCCCATCATCGAGGACATGTACGACTTCTGCGAAGCCCAGGAACTGGACGTGGACACACTGATTCACGAGTCCGGCCTGGCGCAGATGGAGATCAATTTCCTGCACGGCGACGCTCTGAATCTCGCCGACCAGGTGTTCGTGTTCAAGCGCACGATGCGCGAGACGGCCTTGCGTCACGGCATCTACGCCACGTTCATGGCCAAGCCGATGAAACGCGAGCCCGGCAGCGCCCTGCACATCCACCAGAGCGTGGTCGACGTCGAGACCGGCAACAACATCTTCACCAACGAGGACGGCAGCGAACACGAGCGGTTTCGGCACTACATCGGGGGGCTGCAGAAGTACACGCCGGGCGCGATCGCGTTCTATGCCCCCAGCGTGAACTCCTACCGGCGGTTCTCCCCGGACATCGCCGCGCCCGTCAACCTGCACTGGGGTTACGAGAACCGGACCACCGGCATTCGCGTGCCGGACAGCACACCGCAGGCGCGCCGGCTGGAGAACCGCTTCCCGGGCGTCGATTCCAATCCGTACCTGGCCATCGCGGCATCGCTGGCCTGCGGCTACCTCGGCATGCAGCAGAAGATCGCGCCCACCGAGCCGCACGATGGCGACGCCTTCCAGGAGCAGATCACCGTCGCGCGTGGCCTGGAAGCCGCGTTGACCCTTCTGGAATCCTCGGAGGACCTGCAGCAGGCCATGGGTCACCGCTTCAGCAAGGCCTACTGCGCGGTCAAGCGCGAGGAGTTCGAGGCCTTCAACAAGGTCATCTCGTCGTGGGAGCGCGAGTACTTGTTGCTCAATGTCTAGCCGGGACTCCGGCTCCGGAATTCGGGCGGTACTTCTTCGCCTACGCGCAACGGCGCTCAACCGGCGCCTCTTTCAGCTTCGCTGAAAACCGCACCGATTTCGCTGCCTGCGCTGCAAAACCGCCCTGTCCGAATTCCTCCGCAACCAGTGTTTGTAGGAGCGGCTATGTGGGAGCGGCTTTAGCCG
>CALKKN010000078.1 GCA_937995275.1 uncultured Lysobacterales bacterium
GGTGACCAACACCGCGTGTCCGGCGGCGGTGATGGTGTGGGCGTGGCTGAGACGCGCATCGGGATAGCTGACGCCGCGCTCCATCAGGTACCGGAACCCCCCGTTTCCGAGACGGTCCCGGAAACGCCAGGGCATGTCCCCGCGCAACTGGTCGACGACGACCAGCAGTACCAGCGCCGGGGTCTGGGGTGGCGAGGAAAACACCGGCGCACAGTAGAGGGCCAGGATCACAACGCCCAGCCGAACCAGCCGTCGTCGTTTGCAAATGTTGATTTTCATCTGCATCAGTATATGATCGGATCGCGTCGTGACCAGTCTGTTACGCCATGATACTTGCCGGAGAATGCATGCGGGCGACCAGAACAGGAATTTACCCGGTTTTGCTGCTGATCGGACTGGTCGCGCTGACCCTGTCGCCCGCGCTTTCCGCAGCTTCCCGGTTCAGCGACCTCGAGGGCAGCCCCGATCTGCGGTCTGCCTCGGCACTGGTCATCGGGGCGGACGCCGACGTGATTTACGGCAAGGACATCGATACGGTTCGCCCGATCGCATCCATCACCAAGCTGATGTCCGCCATGGTGATACTCGATGCCGGCCTCGACCTAGACGAGCCGATCACGGTCACGAAGGCGGATCGCGACCTGGTGCAGTTGACCGGATCCCGGCTTGAATTCGGCGCCACCCTCACGCGCCGTGAAATGATACTGCTGGCCATCATGTCGTCCGAAAACCGCGCCGCAGCGGCGCTCGGCAGGACCTGGCCGGGCGGCCTCGAGCAGTTCGTCGATCGTATGAACGCCGGGGCCGCGAAACTCGGCATGACCCGCACCCGCTTCGCCGACCCCGCCGGCCTGCGCGTCGAAAACCAGTCCACCGCGCACGATCTGGGGCGGATGGTCACCGCCGCGCAGGCCTATGCGCTGATTCGGGAGGCCAGCACCACCCGCAGGCTGGAGGTGCGGCCCTGGCCCAACCGAGGTCCGCTCAACTACGTCAACACAAACCGGCTGCTCAAGAACGAAACATGGGACATCGCGCTGAGCAAGACCGGCTACATCAACGAATCGGGACGCTGCCTGGTCATGCAGGCCACCATCGATGGTGAACTGGTGTCCATCGTCCTGCTCAATTCATTCGGCAAGCTTACCCCGTTCGGCGATTCGAACCGCCTGCGCAAGTGGATGCAGGCCGGGCGCTGAGCGTTCTCCGCCACCGGCCCGCAGAAGCGTCGTCGCCACCTGCGCTGGCCGCCGCCCGGAAACTTTACTTCGATGGCGCGGTCGACGCGCCGCTGAACACCGGTAAACCGAGCGCTATCCAGCCCTGTATCCCCTCCCAGAGCACCGCGGAATTCGCAAGACCGCGGTCCCGCAGTTTGCGGGTAACGGATTCTGCCGCCGCGCGCGGGCATTCGCAGTAACTGACGATCCAGGTGCCGTCCTTCGGCAATTGGGTGGCCAGCCCGTCGAACCCCTCGTAGTAATAGGGGATGGGCACGGACCCCTCGATGTGCGCGACCTGCCACATCGACATGACCCGCGTGTCCAGCACAATCATGCGCCGCTTCTCCTGAAGCGCCCGGTGCAGATCGGCGGCACGAACGTACATGCCATCTTCGAGCCGAAAATCGAGGCCTGCAGACTCCGGATTGATGACATATTCCTCAGGACCCGGGGGGATCCGCAATTGAGGCTTTTCGGGTGACCAGTTGGTCTCGTGGCTGCGCAGGAATGCCGTCACCGCGTCGATGTCCTGCGCCGGCAGGATTTCGCCGAAGGCCGGCATGTCGGTGCCGTCACGGCCATGTTCGATCGCGTACCTCAGGAACGCGTCCGACGCGAGCGCCAGCAACGCCGGGTTGGCGATTGCAGGTCCCATCTCCCCCTCGCCCTTCTCGCCGTGACAGACCGCGCATTGATCGGCGAAGACCGCCCTGCCCCGCTCGACGTCACCTGTCAGAGGGTCGGCCGGCAAGTCAATGGACTCCACGTCGACCTGTTCCTTGAGCCACCGGGTCAGGCGGTATATTTCGGGGTTGTCCATGGGTCCGCCGATCTCGTCGAAATAGCCGCCCATCGGCGTGCCGCGCCGGCCATAGGCGATGGTGAACAGGATGTGCTCGGGAAAGCCCGAGCGCAGCAGCGACTTCGAGCGCAGGGACGGCGCATAGTCGTTGGCGTAGCCCTGCCGATCCTCGCCGTGGCACAGCGCACAGTACTGCTGATAGTCGGCGGCAGCGGCGGTGGCCTCTTCCGGGGTCAGCGGCGGCGCTTCGAAGGCCGCCACACTTGCCGCAACAGACATCAGGGCACAGCACATGGCCATTCGAATGGGCGCCTTGTTCATGACTTCTGCCTCCGGAATCGCTGATCGTGACTATGCCAGAAAACAACGGCCAGGTGGACAGGGAGTCGCTTCCGGCTGTCGCGGCAAAGCTCGTCAACGCGGCTGTCCCCACCGGGAACCTGATGGGTCGCGGAAACCTGTATTGTTTTTGTATAGTTATGATAGAATGACGCCCCAATCAACTGCCGGGCGGCCAACACCGGCGCACCGCCACGAAGAAAGTGAGCTACTCATGATCAGCGACAGCACCATCGATCCGCGGGAGGTTGCCTTTTACGAGAATCTGGCAGCGTTCTGGTGGGACAGAGCGGGGCCGTTCTGGCCATTGCACCGTCTGAATGGGCTGCGGGTTTCCTGGATCAGGGAGCGGCTCTGTGATCACTTCGGCATGCCGCGTGACGCGGCGCTGCCGCTGGCCGGCCTGCGGATCCTCGATATCGGGTGCGGCGGCGGCATCCTGGCCGAGTCGATGGCCCGCCTCGGCGCAGCCGTCCGCGGGATCGACGTGGTCGAAAAGAACATCCGGATCGCCTCGGTACACGCGCGCCAGCAGGGCCTGGAAATCGACTACCGCGCCTGCACCGCAGAGTCGCTGGCGGCGGCAGGCGCCCGCTACGACGTGGTGCTGAACATGGAAGTCGTCGAACACGTCGCCGATCTGCCGGCGTTCATGGCCGCCTGCAATCGGCTGGTGGCCCCGGGCGGGGCGATGTTCATCGCGACCATCAACCGCACCGCGCTGGCCTGGCTGTTCGCCATCGTCGGCGCCGAGTACATCCTGCGCTGGTTGCCGCGCGGAACGCACCGGTGGCAGGAGTTTCGCGAGCCGTCGGAACTGCGGGACCTATTGGCGAGGGACGGTCTGCAGGTATGCAGCCAGTCAGGTGTCACAATCAATGCCCTTACCCGGACGTTCCACCTGACAGACCGCATGCAGGTCAACTACATGCTGATGGCCCACGCCCCCGGGGCTTAGACGCTACCGGGTCAGCGCCTGCTCCATTGCAGCCACCAGGGCCGCATCGTCGGGCTGGGTGCGCGGGCTGTACGTTTCGATCAACGCGCCGTCACGCCCGATCAGAAATTTGTGGAAATTCCATTTCGGGAAAGTGCCGGACGCATCCGCCAGAGCGACGAAAAACGGGTGGGCATCGGAACCTTTGACCGCGGTCTTCTCGAACATCGGGAACTTCACGCCGTACGTCAGGCGGCAGAATTCCTCAATCTGTTCCTCAGTCCCGGGCTCCTGACCCATGAAGTCATTGGAGGGGAAGCCCAGCACGACCAGGCCTTCGTCCCCATACTGCTCGTACAGGGCCTCGAGGCCATCGTACTGCGGCGTATTGCCGCACTTCGAAGCGGTGTTTACCACCAGCAGGACCTTGCCGGCGTATGCCTCGCACAGATTGATCTCTTCCGTCGACGCGAGACGGCGGAAATCCTGGTCCAGCAGATCGGCCTCGCAGGCCAGAACGGATCCGCTCAGCATCATCAGGGCGACGAGTAGCAATGGCTTCATGGCTGTCTCCAGATTCCAAATTTACGGATGCCCATTAATTGTAAACTAATTGTACAATTAATCAATCCACTCGAATTTGAGCTGCCAGCGTCTTTAATCCGCATCGGTCAAGCCCGTCAGCCGGTCAGTTCAAACACGCCGTCGACCTCGACCGCCACCCCAAACGGCAGCGCCGGCACGCCGACCGCGGCCCGGGCGTGGCGCCCGGCATCCCCGAACACCTCCACCATCAGGTCGGACGCCCCGTTGATCACCAGGTGCTGTTCGGTGAATCCGGGCGCGCTGTTGACGAATCCGCCCAGCTTGACCACGCGCCGGACCCGGTCGAGATCGCCGCCGCAGGCTGCCCTGAGCTGCGCGATCAGGTTGAGCGCGCAGAGCCGCGCCGCCTGCCGGGCCTCCTCCACCGAATAGTCTTCACCGACTTTGCCCTGGTACCTTATTTCCCCGTCTTCCATGGTGATCTGCCCGGACACGAACACCAGGTTCCCCGAGACAACCCACGGGACGTAATTGGCCGCGGGGCTGGCGGCCCCCGGAAGCTGAATGTTCTTGTCGGCCAGACGTGCTTCGATCAGACCTGTCACCAGCGAACCTCCTTCGGATACAACCGCAACAGCAGACACCCTATATCATGAGCCAAAACAGCCTCGGCACCAATGCCGGTCGCGTCCGGGCAGGCATCGCCGTCTTCATCATTCTCCGCCGGTTCGTCCCGATGGACCGAATCACCGCTGTTGCGTTGGCGCTGCGGGAAAACGCAGGGCGCCGTTTACCCGGAATCCGGGTCAGATAACCCGCTCATTACCCCCGTCGATCGGGATTTGAGCGCCCGTTGTCCGCGCAAAAGCCGGGCCAGCGACAGCCACCGCCACTTCGGCCACGTCGGCCGCGGTGATCTCCGCGCGCAGCAGGTTGCTGGTCTTGTACTCCGCCACGCTCAGTCCGTAGTGAGCGGCTCGGTTTTCGAGCACCTCTTCGGACCACAGCCCGGTATCGAATACCGCATTGGGATGCAGCATGTTGACGCGGATGCCGTGGCGGCCCAATTCAATGGCCGCGACCCGGCCCGCCTGGGTCAGGGCCGCCTTGGCGGCCGAATAGGCCGCGGCCCCCGGGCCCGGCGCCGGCACGTTCTTGGACGCCATCAGGACCACAGAAGGTTCGAAGCCGAGTTTCAGGTAGGGCAGGCACTCCCGCAGCAGGGCCAGGTGGCTGCCGAAATTGAGCCGCATGGACCGTTCGAGCGTTTCGGTATCGAGTTCCTCCAGCGCGCGGCTGGCCGGGAAGTTGCCGGCGTTGCTGACCACGACGTCGATTCCGCCGAACCGCCTGACGCAGGCACGGACCGCATCCGCCAGGGATGCCTCGTGGGTGACGTCGCACTCCACGCCAAACGCGCCTGCACCGGAGAAAAGCTGTTCCACGCCCGGATCGATATCCAGTGCGGCGACGGCTGCGCCCCTGGCCAGGAACGCCTCGGCGCAGGCCTTGCCGATGCCGGACGCCGCGCCGGTGACCAGCACCACCCGGCCGTCGAACGGCCGCCGGGCCGGCGCCCGCTTCAGCTTCGCCTGCTCGAGTTCCCAGTACTCGATATCGAAGATTTCCTTTTCGCTCAGCGCCCGCCAGCCCCCCAGTGCCTCACCCCATTGAACTGCCCTGATGGTGTGGTCGAGGATGTCCGCGACGATACCCACCCGTTTCGCATTGGCCCCGAAAGCGACGCAGCCCTTGCCGGGCCAGACGGCGAACCGCGGCGCGGGATCGAGGCAGGTCAGCGTGCCGTCGTCATGGGCCTCGAAATACCGCAGGTAGTCGTTGCGGAAGCACTCGATACCCGCCACGGGATCCGGGTCGAAGATGGCCGCCAGCTGCTTAGTGTGCAGCGTGTGGTCCGGCGTGACCGGCCCGCGGCGGGCGATGTCCGCGATACCTGCCAGCCGCGAATAGCCGACACTTCGTTCGTCCAGCTTCCACTGCGCCAGCATCGGGGACCCATGGAACTCGGAGGCCCGGCGGCGCGCCTGCGCGAGCTGCAGGTGATCTTCGGCGGACGGCTCGTACCGGGCGGCAGCGATCCTGTCGAAAGCCTGCTCGCTTCTGAGGAAATCCTCCGCTTTTGTAACCAGCCGGATCATGGCGTCATAGCTGGTCCTGGCGTCGTCGGCGAAGGTGAACAATCCGTGGTGCAGCAGCACGATCCCCTGCAACCGCGACCAGTCGACGTCGCGGGTCGCTTCAAACACCTGCTTCGCCAGCACGAAGCCCGGCATGACGTAGGGCAGGATCAGCACGGAATCGCCGAAAATACCCTGCAGGAATTCCTCTCCACGCGGCGTATTGCTGATCGCAACCACCGCATCGGTGTGCGTGTGATCAACGAACCTTAATGGGATCAGGGCGTGCAGAATCGCTTCGACGGAAGGCGCGGGGGCAGCCGGGTCGACCATGGAGGCCTTCAGTTCGCGCGCCATCTGGATATCGGTCATCGCGGGCAACTGGCCAAGGCGCTGCAGGACCCGCAGGCGGGCAGGCGCGAAGCCCGGCTCTTCGATCGTCCTGAGGTCCCAACCGGAACCCTTGACGAACAGGATGTCTTCCTCCACGCCAAAAATGTCGGTCAAGGTCGACTTGACCGATGTGTTGCCGCCGCCATGCAGCACCAGGCTGGGCTCACGGCCCAGCAGGCGGGACGTGTAAACGCGCATGGCCAGATCGGACCCGGCGAACTGTCGGGCTTCCTGTTCGTCCCAGAGATTTTCCATCTGTCGATCCTGCCGTTTGGTTGCGGGCGCGGCACATGATACCCCATGGCGGTTCCGCGGCGGCGGGGTAGCCACGGGAAATACGACGCCTGTCATTTTTTGGAGGATGCCAGGCTGTGGATACCGTTAAAATACGGCTACGGGAAATCCCATCCCATTGTCGATGACCGAGACGGACACATGGCCCAGGACCCACTCAAGATCTGCCTGGTCACCTCCGAGCTGACGCCGCTGGCCAAGACCGGCGGACTGGCCGACGTGTGCGCTGCCCTGTCGGCGTACTTCCACGACCAGCGGCACGACGTCCGCGTGCTGATGCCGATGTACGCCTCCATCGACACCTCGAATCTGGACGTCGTCCCGGTTCAGAATATGCAGAACCGTACGCTCTACCTGGGACATCACCGGTTTGACTATTCCATCGATGCGGCGACCCTGCCCGGCACCGGGCTTCGGATCTACCTGCTGCGCTGCCCGGCGCTGTACGACCGTCCGGGCATCTACACCGGCGGGCCCGATGAGCATCTGCGGTTCATCGCGCTGTCGCGGGCCGCAATCGAGATGTGCCAGCACATGGGGTTCGCGCCGGATATCTTCCACTGCCATGACTGGCACACTGCGCTCGTGCCCTTGTACCTGAAGTCGCTGTATGCCTGGGACGGTCTGTTCGCCGAGACGCAGTCGGTACTCACCATCCACAATATCGCGTACCAGGGGGTTTTCGGGGCTGACATTCTGCATGACACGGGCCTGCAGGACCATCACGGCAGCCTGCACCAGGAAGACCTGGACTGGGATCGGATCAACTTTCTCAAGACGGGGGTGCTGTATGCCGATCTGCTGACCACCGTCAGCCCAACCTACGCGGAGGAAATCCTTGGCCCTGAATACGGCATGGGGCTACAGGACCTGCTGCAGCAACGCCGTGACTCCCTGGTCGGCATCCTCAACGGTGTAGATTACGGGGAATGGGACCCGCGCAGCGACCCGCTGATCCCGTGCACGTACAATGCCCGCAACACCGCGTCCAAGACAGCCAACAAAGCGGCGCTGATGCGAGAACTGGGCCTGACCGGCGGCCACGACCAGCCGCTGATCGGCATGGTCACCCGCCTGACCAGCCAGAAGGGCCTCGACCTGGTGCAGCAGGTCTTGCCGGCCATGCTCCGGCAGAACCGCTTTTCGCTGGCGGTGCTGGGCAGCGGCGAGACGCG
>CALKKN010000079.1 GCA_937995275.1 uncultured Lysobacterales bacterium
AGGTATGGGGGCCGAGCGGGCGGGAAGAGTCCATGGGCACGAAGTACGCCTTGGAGAATTTCCTGCGCTTCGTGAACTGGGATCGCCAGACCCGCAATTTCAAGATCACCCCGGTGCCCGGCAACATTGACATCAACGAATTCGACTACATGGGCATGAACGAGGTGATCTACGACCAGAACGGCGTCGTGATCCGCTCCTGGCCGGCCATCCACGCCGGTGACGGCCCGGTCAGCTTCGCCCTGTACTACAGGGGCATGAAAGTCGTCTTCGGCGGCGACACGGTGCCCAACAAGTGGTTCCTCGAATACGCCGCGGACAGCGACGTGATCATCCACGAAGCCATGATGCGGCCCGACCAGTGGGTGGAATTCTACGGCCAGCCCGCGCAACTGGCCTGGCGGGCCTGCTGCGAGTTCCACACCTCGCCGCAGAGCTTCGGGAAGATCATGAGCACGCTGAAGCCGGGACACGCCATCGCCTATCACTTCTTCAACGAGGAAGGCACCCGTTACGGGATTTACGAAGGCATCCGCGAAACCTACGACGGCCCCTTGTCCATGGGCACCGACCTGATGGTCTGGAACGTGACCAGGGAAGGTGTCAAGGAGCGCATGGCCATGGCCACCGAAGAAGCCTGGGCCGTGCCCGGCACCGCCGTCCAGCCGCCGCCCGAACGCGGTCGGCCAAACCCGATGTCGGACTTCATCGCGTCCGGCAAGTGGCGCGGAGGCTACGAGGCTTCGGACAAGATGCTGGACGAGTTCATGAAGAAGTACGGCCTCGAAGAGCAGGATTGGCGTAAAGGATACTGGGACAACTAGCCGCCCCGCCGGAGTAAAGTTCAGCCGTAACGGCGCCCTGACCCGAGGGCGCCGGCGCCGAAGAATTTGGCTTCGTACGCCGTCCAGCGTGGCGTCGGGATCTCGATGACGCGGGCATAGTAGAAAGCGGGCTGCGCCGGGTTGAAGTCCGGGTCCGTCCACACGGCAATCAACTCGGGATCGCCGATCGTGTTGGTCCAGGTGGCGTTGGCGATGTCCACGGTGTTGCCCACGGGTGGCAGCTTGCGGTCGGCGCCGGGCTGCCGGCGGTCGGCATCGCCCCGGTCCACCTCGTCGGGGAAGTTGCGGCCGGCGGACGGCGAGAAGGAGGGCCGTTCAAAGGCCGCCGCATCGCGATTGCCGCCGAAGTCCTGGGCCGCGATCCCTCCCGAAAGCGTGATGGCAAGAACCGCTGAGGCCGCTCTCGTCAGCGGCAGATAGCTGCGTACACTCATGACACCTGTCCCTCGATTTTCGGATCCCATCTGAATTAGTCAGCACAGCAGGACTTTATGACAACTTGCCAAGAGCGGGAGTGGGGTGAATGATCTGGGTCTGTTGCGCTTGCGGCACTCCGGCGCCGTGTTCCTGGTTGACCAGGGGAACCTGCCGGATTGAGTCGTCCCGTGCCTATTGCAGCATCCAGCCGAACATCAGGATGCCGACCGCGGCCACCCAGCTGCCGGCCACGCGCACCGCGATGCGGGCCCAGTCGGCCTGCAGCGTGACCACCCAGGCCGAAACCAGCAGGGCGACCACCCAGACGGCCAGTGCGATGCCCAGCAGCGATGTCCAGCCGGCGCCGATGGCCGCCAGCGCGGAGCCGTTCAGCAATCCGTGCAGGGCGCCGAACAAGCCGGCCAGCAGCGCCACCGCCTCGGCGGGCAGTTTCGGGTTGAGCGCCACCAGGACGCCCAGCAGCGCGAAGGACAATACGCTGAGCCAGGGCAACTCCAGCATGGCCGGCAATGCCAGGCCGGCAAGGCCGGCCAGGAACCACGTGACCGGCAGGACGATGACCGTCAGGCGGCTGGCACGGGCTCCGTGCAGCCCGGCCAGCAGGGTGGCGGCCATCAGGCCCAGCACGTCGGCGGGCGACAGCAGCAGGTGCAGGATGCCGTCGTAGAACGGGCCCAGGCCGGAATTCACGAGGTGCGCCTGCGCCAGCGACGGCAGGATCACCAGCGCCGCGCCGAGGCCGATTTTCACCGCGCGCAGGCTCATGACACGGCGTTCCACAGGAAATAGAAGCCACTCACCATCACCAGCGCCCCGGCGATGCGCAGGAGTTTTCGCCCCAGGGTCCAGCGATGGATCAGCCCGACGGCGATGCCGGCTGCGTGCAGCAGGCCGGTGGCGATCACGAATCCGAGGCTGTACAGCAGAGCATTCTGACCCGGCTGCAACTCGGTGCCATGTGCATGGCCGTGGAACACGGCGAAAAAGGCCACGATCAGCACCGCCAGCCACAGCGGCGGCCGCACCTCCGCCATCACCATCGCGCCGAGCACGATTGCCGAAACCGCGATCCCCGCCTCGACCCCCGGCAGCGGCAGACTGGCCAGGCCGAGCATGCCCCCGAACGCCATCATCATCGGGAAGGCCACCGGCAACATCCAGATCGCCGGGGGACCGAGAACCGCGCCCCACAACCCCACGGCCACCATCGCCAGCACGTGGTCGAGGCCCGATACCGGGTGCGACAGACCACTGACGAAACCGCCGGCCTCGCCGGACTGGATGTGCGCCCAGGCGGCGACGGGCCACAAGAGCAACAGGACCAACGGCGCCAGCCGCCGAAGCCGCCCGTTTCCGATTGCGATAAGCCCGTCCGCCATGTCCTCTCCTACAGGAACATCATCCAGGTGCGCTGGATGGTCCACATCGCGCCCAGCGATCCGATCGCATACCCCGGTGCGAAGTCCACCCAGCGCGGCCAGCGGAACTGCAGCACCCGCAGCGCATGCTGAATCAGCAGAATGAGCACGACGAAGACGATCTGGCCGATCTCCACGCCGATGTTGAACATCAGCAGGGCCAGCGGAATTTCGGCTTTCGGCATGCCCACGGTCGACAGCCCGCTGGCGAATCCGAAGCCGTGCAGCAGCCCGAACCCGAACGCCACCACCCAGGGGTGGCGGATGGTGAAGCTGGTCCGGCCCCGCCAGACGCGCACGATTTCCGGGCCGAGGAACAGGATCGACAGCGCGATGGCCGCGTTTAGCGGCGGCCCCGGGATCGTGGCATAGCCCAGCGTGGCGATGGCCAGCGTGATGCTGTGCGCCACCGTGAACGCCGTGATGGTCTTGATGAGCATGCGGCGGCCCTGCACGATGATCAGTAAGCCCAGCACGAATAGCAGGTGGTCGATGCCCATCAGGATGTGGTTGAAGCCGAGCACCAGGTACTCGCGCGACGATTCGTGCCAGGGCCGCTCGCCCCGCAGTTCCGCGAACGGCTGCGTCGGCCGCACCACCTGGCTGAACTGGCTGCCGTCGAGCCGCGTCGTGCGCACGTACACGTCCGTAATGGTGGCTTCCAGGCCCGCGAAACGGATCACGCTGCCGTCGATGGTGCCGCCTTCGACCTGAACGACCTGGCGGTGCAGCGCCGAGTCCGGCAACTGTCGCACAGTCGGCTCGGAAACGGCCGTCCAGTCCGCCGGCAGCACCAGCCGGGCCGGGTGCGGCTGGCCGTAGTAGATCGGCGCGCGCCAGACGACCTCATAGCGGTCCGTCGTGATCTGCTTGAGTTCCAGCAGGCCCGGCTGGGATTCGTGGGCCAGCGCCTGCCCGCCGAAGAGGGTGCCGATCCAAAGCAGCACCAGTGCCGCCGTGTGTGCCCCGCCGCGTATCACTGGCTGGCCTGGGCTCCGGCCGGGGTACCGGCCTCGTTGTCGGCCGACGCGGTTACCCCGCCGGCTTCCCCTTCCGCGCCGGGGTACTCCACGACGATCTCGTAACCCTCCCGCAGGCGTTCGTAGGACAGGTCCTTGAGTTCCTGGCGGCGTTTTGCCAGCCACTCGCGTTCGACGATGGGGCGTACTTCCGCCAGTTCGGGCAACCGGCCTTCCTCGCGGTGGGTGACGCGCACCACGTGGACGCCCAGGCCGGAGTAGACGGGGCCCAGCCAGCCGCCGGGCGGCATTTTGCTGACTTCATCCGCAAATTCCCGGCCGAAGCTGCGGGCGATTTCGCTGGTCGAGGCCCGTGTCAGCTCGGAGGGCAGCAGGCTCGGGTCGCCAGCGGTCGCCGGGCTGGCCCCTTCCTCGAGGCTCACCAGCAAGCGTGCCGCGTCGCCCACAGGGTCAACACGGTTATCGGGATTCAGGTACAACTGCTGGAAGGAAACGCGCGGTTCGATGCGGAAGTAGTCCGAATTTTCCTCCAGATAGACGGAAAGCTGCTCTTCCGTCGGCGTCTCGGCCGTCAGGTCCTCGAAGATGAACTCCAGCTTCTGCCGCATCCGGCGGCGCATCACCGGGTCGTCCTTGTCCAGACCCAGGGCCAGGGCTTCACGATAGTACACCTCGTCGCGCACTAGGCTTTCGACCAGCCCGTCGAGTTCCCGCGGCGTGGCCGGCCGCATCCAGGTGCGCTGGAACTGGGCGGCCAACTGTTCGATCTGGCCGGCGTCCACCACGATGCGGTTGGCCGACTCCGTCTGAGGACTCTGGCGCAGGGCGAAAACGACAAACAGCAGCGCGCCGATCAGCAGGAAATGGAACAGCGGCTCGCGCAGCAATATACGAAGTTTACTCATCGACGTATTGTAAACCGGAGGGAACAACAACGGGATAAGTCCGGTTTATCGGAAATGTCCCGTTTTGGGTCCGAAGTGTGTATCCCTGATCCTTTAAACTGGCAGTATTGCCGCAACGGCGGGCCGACTCGAACTGGCGGGCACGTTGCGCGACTGAGGAGACGAGATGACACGAACGTTTCGCGCGCACCTGCTCGCCGCCCTGCTCGTCAGTTTGGTCTCTGGCCCCACGACGGCCCACGCAAGCTGGTTTGGCGGCCTGTCGGAATGGTTCGACGACAACCTGGTCGACCCCGAAGACGGCATGGTGGACATGAGCGACTACCTGTCGAGCGCGGCCGGCTTTTTGCCGGTACCCATCATCATCACCGAACCCGCGGTGGGGTTCGGCCTGGGGGTGGCCGTGGCCTATTTCCATCCGCCGAACGAACGGGACGCCGAGGAACACGACCATACCGGCCCGCCCAGCATCAGCGTGGGATTCGCCGCCCGGACCGACAATGACACCTACCTGTACGGCGGAGCGCACTCCGGGGTCTGGCGGGACGACCACATCCGCTACCTGGGCGCCATCGCCAAGGTCAGCGTCAACCTCAAGTTCTATCCGTCCCGCGCCGGGCAGGAACAGGACCAGGGCATTGGTTTCAA
This sequence comes from uncultured Lysobacterales bacterium, assembly GCA_937995275.1. Taxonomy (GTDB): domain Bacteria; phylum Pseudomonadota; class Gammaproteobacteria; order Xanthomonadales; family SZUA-36; genus CALKKN01. Next base: position 5,235 of record CALKKN010000079.1, read on the forward strand.
TGTCGACGGGACATTCTTGTATCAGCAAATGCAGTTCCGCCTGCGCGAGTCCAATTGGTGGCTGGGGGCGAACTACCTGTACATCAACGCGGAGAACACCTTCAAGGTGGGCCCGGACTCGGGTACTGACCTCCCGGAACCGCGCTTCGGCTTCGAACAGGGCGGCCTCGGGGCATTCGTCGAGTACGACGGCCGGAACACGACGTTCACGCCGAGTGCCGGGCTGCGGGCAATTTTCGAGTTCCGCAACTACGACAGCGCGTGGGGTAGCGACTTCGATTACGACCACCTGATGGGCGGCCTGTATCACTTCACGCCGTTCGGCGATTACTCGAGCCTGGGAATCCGGCTCGAGGGCGAGACGGTGACCGGCGACGTGCCGTTCTTCGCCTATCCCTATGTCAGCCTGCGCGGCATTCCGGCCCTGCGCTACCAGGGCGAGGACGTCGTGACCGCGGAGGTGGAATACCTGTGGGGCATCACGCCGAGGTGGACGCTGGCGTTATTCGGCGGCGTCGGCTTCCGCTACCGCCTCGCCAGGAAACTCGGGCTACAGGCAGGGGTGGACGTGGCCCGCGGGCCCGAGGATACCTCCATCTACCTGACCGTCGGCAGCGCCTGGCTCTAGCACCCCTGGCTACTCCAGCACAACGCGCGCATTCCTGGGCTGGATCGGCCGGTTGTTGTCGAAACCGAGCAGATCATGATAGTGCTGGATCTGCTGCTGTGAAGCCGTGATCGGCTCCTGCATCACCAGCCAGCGGACGCCTTCGGTGCAGGGAGGCGTCGTCAACGACCCATTGTAGTAGAAGTAATGCTGCCGCTGGGCTACGAACTCGTTGTAGTCGAAATTCGAGCCGGCCGGATCTTCCCCCCGCTCGGCTCGAAATGACGGGAGCTGATCCATCATTTCGTTGTGTTCGCCCTTTTCGAACACCAGCCCCACCACGAGGTACTCGCCCGACTCGTTCTGGTGCACGAGGTGCACTTCCATGTCATAGAGCCTGCCGCCCACGGTATGCTCACTGGGGCTGTGGAAGTGAAACTGGCGCAGTTCGAAGCGTTGATCCAACCAGGACACGTAGTTTCCCGGTATCACGTCCTCCTGGATGGCGTGACCGGTATTCACCTCGTTGACTTCGAAAGGTTGCCTGTAGTCGAATCGGATTTCCGGCAAATCCGTATCCACCTGCCCCACCAGGTCGATGGGCGACTGGTTTCTGCCCCTGCTGCACATGTCGAACTCCTGGGCCAGTTCGCCCCAGTGTTGCGGACCCTCCGGTCCTTCATAGTCCCAGTGCGGTGTGGCTTCGGAGCCCTGCAGGCCGAGCGGCAAAGCCAGCGCGGCGGCCAGGATAATCAAACGTTGCATCGATGCGTTCCTCTCTCGTGTTGTCGTTGTCTCGGTCGAATCGAACCTCGGGGCAGCCGCCCCGGTCAGAAGTCAAAACCGCCCATCTCCATGCCCATGCCCATGTCCATACCGCCGCCGAGATCGGGCATGCCCATCTCTGGCAATGGCGTTGCTACCGGCCCGTCGTCTATGCCCGGCCCGGGATCGACGTCGATGTAGCCGGGATAGTAACCCCACGGCCTGGGCCCGTAATAATGCCCGTACCCGATGCCATGGGAGGCGTGGCCGCGGTACCCACCGCCGCTGCCCGAGCAGGCGCCAGCAAGCAGCGTCGCGACGATTAGCGTTGGCGCGATTAGCCTTTTTCGCGTCCGGTTCATAACTGGCCCTCCCGCTGCTGCAATGCGAATACGCCGCCAGTCGGGTCTGCCACGATGGCAGCGTCACCGTCGCCGGCGGCGGAAGGTGGCACCAGCACCTCCCCGTCATTGGCCTCGATGGCGTCGATCGTGCCGGCGAGGTCATCTACCAGCAGGTACGGCAGCCAGTTCGGTGTGACCTCGGGCCAGGGCGATTTGACGACCGTTGCCCGGGCCACCCCGTCACGACCCATCACCCGCAGCTCGCCGCCATCCGTTTCCCTGGCCGCGACCGTTTTGTAACCGACTACCGACTCGTAAAACGCCACGGCAGCCGCCGGATCGTCGGTCCACAACTCGGCCCACAGCCACTCGTTGGCGACCGCCGCCTCATCCAGCGGATCACCGCCGCTGGCCTCCAGGAACATCAGCACAGCGCCGCGTGAATCGTTGACCAGCACGTAGCGCCCGCGATCCTTGAGATTCTCCGGGCCTTCCAGAACCTCCCCGCCGTGGTTACGCACCGCTGCCGCGGCGGCATCCACGTCCGGTACGGAAATAGATATCACCCACTGCGCCTCGTCGTCCGGGGCGTCGTACTCGTAACGGGCGAATGCGGCCACGGGCCGGCCCCGGTAGCCCGCCTCGGCGTAACTGCCGTCCTCGCTCAGGCGCACCGCCCAGCCGAACACCTGGCGGTAGAAATCCGAGGCGCGGCGAACGTCGTCCGTCACCAGGTCGACCCAGATCACTTTCCCGGGCCGAAACTGGCCGGTCGGCTCCGCGGTAATGGGGCCTACGCGCTCTTTCGCAACGGAAAGGGACGCCGTCGCGAGAAGAACGAACAGCAAGAACATGCCGAATACGGGCGGCTTCAGGATTTTGCAGAGGGCGGTGTTAATCATCGATAGCTGGATCCAGGATATTGTGGTTAGATTCTCCGCGCCTGATTTTCGCCGATAGACGGGCAGATGGCCATACTGGGTGCAGATGCTCGCGCGCATCGCTCTCTCGCCGTTTCCGCCCGGAAGCGCGGGAAAACCGCTCACTCATTGCGATCGGACTTCTGCAACGCCTCAGAGAGACCGAGGCCGTAGTGGGTCAACGCGAGCGAAAACTCGTCCAGCGTCACCGGGATGAAATCTACCTGGCTGCGTGGCGCGACTTTAACGGACCCGGCAAACGGCGTGGGCGTCCACGGCTGCATGACGACGAACATGTCCGGCCCGTGCTCGCCGATCACGTAGACGGGTTCGAGCGAGCCGTCGTCGTGCCGCCAACAGGCCGGCTTGAAGGAATCCTCGTCCTCCAGGTCCAGGAACGCGGCCACCAGGCTCTTCATCATCCGGTACATCGGCACGTGGTTCAGGCTGCGATTCTCGAGCCACTCGGCCGCCCGGCGTGTCGGCCCGGTCGACCAGAGCACGCCCAGCAGCAGCGCCGTCCCGACAATCAGGATCGCCGCGATGAGTTCAACGGGGTCGTCCTCCAGAACCCATCCCTCCGGGAACAGGTCGGCTATGGGCGTGGCAAACCCGATCATGATCTCCACCAGTTCGCGGATGGTGATGTAGACCAGCACGATCGGAATCAGAATGACCAGCCCTCGAAGAAGTGCGTTTTTCAGGTACCCGAACATGAATCTATCCTCCGCAAGCGCAACTCACCGCCGGCTACGCGCCCCATATCAGCCGGCGACAACTCCCCTGCTCCGACAGGGGCCGTACCGACTATACCCTCCACAGGAGTAGCGGCGAAGGCCACGGATCAAGGGAGCATTTCACAACCGGTGGTTCCGGGATTTCGCGCAAGGATTACACAGGGCTGCAATGTTGTCATTTTCGTGACACCGGGGCCATGGCATACTTACGCGTTGTATCCCCCCCCAAGGAGAGAACCGTGAAACGATCCAAGCTGCACGCGCCCCTGGCGGCGTTGCTCCTCGTGCTGCCGATGTCGGCCGCCTTCGCGGCAGACAAACCCAACATCCTGGTCATCTGGGGCGACGACATCGGCCAGTTCAACCTCAGCGCCTACAACATGGGCATGATGGGCTACAAGACGCCCAACATCGACCGCATCGCCAAAGAGGGAGCCGTCTTCACCGACTGGTACGGCCAGCAGAGCTGCACGGCGGGCCGCGCCGCCTTCATAACCGGCCAGTCGCCAATGCGAACCGGCCTGACCAAGGTCGGTCTGCCCGGCGCGCCGGAGGGCATGCAGAAGGAAGACCCGACCATCGCCGGCCTGCTGAAACCTCTGGGCTACATGACCGGCCAGTTCGGCAAGAACCACCTGGGCGATCGCGACGAAATGCTGCCGACCAACCACGGCTTCGACGAGTTCTTCGGCAACCTCTACCACCTCAATGCCGAACAGGAGCCCGAACACCCTGACTACCCGAAGGACGCTGATTTCAGGAAGCGATTCGCCCCGCGTGGCGTGATCAAGTCCTCTGCGGACGGCCAGATCGAAGACACCGGTCCGCTCACGATCAAGCGCATGGAGACGGTGGATGAGGAAGTCACCGCGGCCGCGCTGGATTTCATGGAAAGGGCCGTGAAGGCCGACAAACCGTTCTTCGTGTGGTGGAACAGCACTCGCATGCACATCTGGACGCACCTGAAGGAAGAGTCAAAGGGCAAGACCGGCCTGGGTGTCTACGCCGACGGCATGGTGGAACACGACGGCCATGTCGGCCAGCTGCTGGACAAACTCGACGAACTGGGCGTCTCGGACAATACCATCGTGATGTATTCCACCGATAACGGCGCGGAAGTTTTTACCTGGCCTGACGGTGGAACCACAATGTTCCGCAATGAGAAAGCGACGCAATGGGAAGGCGGGTTCCGCGTGCCGACCGCGATCAAGTGGCCCGGGGTGATCGAGCCCGGTACGATCAACAACGAGATCGCCTCACATGAAGACATGCTGAGCACGCTGCTGGCAGCAGCCGGCGAGCCCGACATCAACGAGCAGTTGTTGAAGGGCAAGCGGGTTGGCGGCACGAATTACAAGGTTCATATCGACGGTTACAATTTGCTGCCCGCGCTCCAGGGAGAGGCCGAATGGCCGCGCAAGGAATTCCTTTACTGGACCGATGACGGCCAGGTCGCAGCACTGCGCTACAACAACTGGAAGGCCACGTTCCTGCGGCAGGATGCCCATGGCATGGACGTGTGGATTATGCCGTACACGACACTGCGCGCACCGATGCTGGCCAACTTGCGGATGGACCCGTTCGAAAGGGCCTGGGATGAAAGCATAGGCTATCCCGAATGGTGGGTCGATCACATGTTCATGTTCGCGCCCGCCGCCGCCATTGTCGGCGAGTGGCTGCAGAGTTTCCGCGAGTTTCCGCCGCGCCAGAAGCCCGGCAGTTTCAATCTCGAACGCGTGATGGAGGCCATCACCAAGGGGGCGGGTGACAAGTAATACCCGCCCACCCAGGTCACCCGCAGCAGCGGCGCCCCGGCGCCGCTGCTGCGACTTTCGTAATGTTTGGGGTCAGAGAAATGTTTGAATGTTTGGGGTCATGAATGTTTGGGGTGAATGTTTGGGGTCAGAGTAAAGTG
>CALKKN010000080.1 GCA_937995275.1 uncultured Lysobacterales bacterium
GTGCCGGGTGTAGGAGCGGCTTTAGCCGCGATTGGAAGCCTCCAGCACAGCCAATAGCGGCTAAAGCCGCTCCCACAGACAAGGTAGCTCCCAAATCTATAATCAGCCATCGCGGCTAAAGCCGCTCCTACAGCGATGGCCACATGAGGTAAAATGCCCGACTGGCTGGATTGCGGGCAGCAGGATTCCATGAGCACTGAGCGTATCGCCATTTACCCCGGCACTTTCGATCCCATCACCAACGGCCACACGGACCTCGTTGCGCGCGCGGCTCGCGTGTTGCCCAGGGTGGTCGTGGCCATTGCGGAGAGTCCGCACAAGAAGCCGCTGTTCAGCCTCGAGGAGCGCATCGAACTGGCCCGCAGCCAGGTGGCCGGCCTGGGTAACGTGGAAGTCGTCGGCTTCAACAATCTGCTGGCCGAGTTCGTACAGCAGTTCGGCGCCACCATCATCATCCGCGGCCTGCGCGCCGTGTCCGACTTCGAATACGAATTCCAGTTGGCCAGCATGAATCGCCACCTGGCGCCGGATGTCGAGACCCTGTTCCTGACGCCCGACGAGGAATTCAGCTTCATCTCCTCGTCGCTGGTCAAGGAGATCGCCAGGCTGCACGGCGATGTCTCGGAGTTCGTCTGCGATGAAGTCAAGCAGGCGATGCAACGCCGCTTCGCGCAATCGGGGTAGACGTTGGCGCTCAAGATCACCGAAGAGTGCATCAACTGCGATGTCTGCGAACCGGAATGCCCCAACGAGGCCATCTCGCAGGGCATCGAGTACTATGAGATCGACCCGATGAAATGCACCGAATGCGTCGGGCACTTCGACACGCCGCAGTGCGTCGAGGTGTGCCCGGTGGAGTGCATCCCCAGTGATCCGGACCATCCGGAAACCCACGAACAACTGATGAAGAAATTCCTGAGGCTCAGTTCCGAAAATGCCTGAAATGAAGATTGCCCGAATTGTCGCCCGGTTTATGGCCTGCAGCCTCCTGCTGTGCCAGACAACCGCTTTCGCCGCTGCTTTCGAGCCGACCTGGGGCCGCGATGGCATGGTCGTCACGTCGGTGAGCCCCGCCGCGCCCGTGGGGCGGGCCGTTTTGGAACGCGGCGGCAACGCGGTCGACGCGGCCGTCGCCAGCGCCTTCGCAGCGGCAGTTGCACACCCCTTCAGTTCCGGGCTGGGCGGCGGCATGTTTGCCGTGGTCCACGACGCGGCCAGCGGCGAAACCGTGACCCTGGACGCGCGCGAAACGGCCCCCGCCGCCGCCAGCGCGGCGTTTTACCGCGAGAACCCCGACAGCATCCGCAAGGGCAAACACTCGGTGGGCGTGCCCGGGTTCGTGCAGGGCGTGTGGGCATTGCACCAGCGGTTCGGCTCGCTGCCGTGGGCCGGGCTGATCGAGCCCGCGATCGCGCTCGCGGAAAACGGGGTGCCGGTGAGCATCTGGCACCAGAACATGGTGAGGTACGCGGCCCCGGCTCTCGAGGATTTTCCCGAAACGCGTCGTATCCAGACGGTCGACGGCGCCCCGCCGCCGCTGGGCTGGCTGCTGAAGCAGCCGGACCTCGCCGGCACGCTGCGGGTAATTCAGCAAAAAGGCGGGCAGGCCCTGGCCGTCGGGCCGATTGCGAAGAAGATCGAGCAGGCGACCGAGGGCGCAGTCACCGAACTGGACCTGGCCCGTTATGAAATCAAGTGGCGCGAGCCGATCCGGGGCACCTACCGCGGCCATGAGATCGCCGCCATGCCCCCGCCCAGCTCGGGCGGCGTGCTGCTGGTGGAGATGCTCAACGTGCTGCAGCGTTTCGACCTGGCCGCCAAGGGCAAGGATTCCAGCGACTACATCCACCTGGTGGCGAGCACGATGAAACTCGCATTTGCCGACCGCGCGCGTCATCTCGGGGACCCCGACTTTTACCCGGTGCCGGTCGATAAGCTCACCTCGATGGCATACGCCGACGAACTCGCCGGGCGGCTGCGCGACGACGGCCAGCCGCGCGTCATCGAGACGCTTGCCGCGCCGCCCGACGACGCCGGCACGACCCAGGTCAGCATCCTGGACGGGGCGGGCAATGCGGTGGCGCTGACCCAGACCATCAACACCCTGTTCGGCTCGAAAATCACCGTGCCGGGCACGGGCATCGTGCTGAACAACGAGATGGACGACTTTTCGGTCGACAAGGAGACGCCCAACCTGTGGGAAGCGGTCGGCGCGGACGCCAACGCGATCGTGCCGGGCAAGCGCCCGCTGTCGTCGATGACGCCTGCGATCGTGCTGAAGGACGGCCGCCCGGTCATGGCGCTGGGTTCGCCGATGGGCACGATGATCATATCCGCCGTGCTGCACTCGCTGCTCAACACCATCGACTTCGGTTTCGATGCGCAGCGCGCGGTCATGGCCCCGCGTTTCCACCACCAGTGGCAGCCCGACACGCTGTTCCTGGAGGCCGAGTTCCCGCGCGACGTGCGCGCGCGGCTCGAAGCGCTCGGCCACACGCTCAAGGATCGTTCGATGATCGGGGCTGCGCAATTGGCGCTGTTCGACCCGGCCACCTGCTATTTTTGGGGCGGAGCGGACGGCCGTCGCGACAGCGGGGCCGCCGGCGCCAATATCGGCGAGCCGAAAGCCGTCACCGACGAGCAGCGTTGCGCCGGCATGGGCGAGGCCAAGGCCAGCGCGATACCGAGGTAGGTTGGGGTCTCCCACAAAAAACAGGAAAACACATGAAAGCATTGGTGGTTTGTTTGATGGCGGTGGTGGCTACCGCGGCTCACGCCGAGGCACCACCAGACCGGATCGACGGGCTGGCGGGCGAGGCGCAGTCCCAGGTGGTCGAGTGGCGCCGCTGGTTCCATGAAAACCCGGAACTCAGCAACCGGGAGTACAACACGTCGGCGCGCATTGTCGAAATCCTGGAGGGCATGGGGTTGCAGCCGCAGGCGGGCATAGCACATACCGGCGTGGTGGCGATCATCGAGGGCGGCAAGCCCGGTCCGCTGGTCGCCATTCGAACCGACATGGACGGGTTACCGGTCACCGAGCAGACCGGCCTGCCGTTCGCGTCCGGGGCGCGCGGCGAGTACAACGGCCAGGAAGTCGGCGTCATGCACGCCTGCGGCCACGACGCGCACATGTCGATGCTGCTGGGAGCGGCCTGGGTGCTGAACTCGGTGAAGGAGGACCTCGCCGGTTCCGTGATGCTGATTTTCCAACCGGCCGAGGAGGGCCCGCCGGCCGGCGAGAAGGGCGGCGCCCTGATGATGCTGGAAGAGGGGATCTGGGACGAAGGCAAGCCCGAGGCGGTGTTTGGGATCCACGTCGGGATCGGCGTGCCGGGCGGAGAGATCGCGGTGCGCCCCGGACCGCTGATGGCCGCCGCCGACCGGTTCCAGATTACGGTCAGGGGCCGGCAGACCCACGGCGCGCGGCCCTGGGACGGCGTGGATCCGGTGGTCGTCGCCGCGCAGATCGTGCTGGGCCTGCAGACCGTCGCCAGCCGGCAGGTCGACGTGACGCTGGCGCCGTCGATCGTGAGCATCGGGCGCATCAGCGGCGGCATCCGCAACAACGTGATTCCCGATGCGGTGGAACTCGAAGGGACCATCCGCAGCTTCGACCCCGCCATGCGGACCGACATCCATCAGCGCATGGAACGGACGGCCCGCGGCATCGCGGAAAGCGCCGGCGCCACGGTGGACTGGGAGCTGGAACTCGGCAATCCGCCGGTCGTCAACGACCCGGCGCTGCTGGATCGGATGCTGCCGACGCTGAACCGCGCGGCCACGGTGCGCGACATCAATCCACAGACCGTGGCCGAGGATTTCTCCGAGTACGCCATCCGGGCCCCGAGCCTGTTCATGTTTCTCGGCAACGGTCCGCCGGGGGTCGATCCGGCGACGCTGCCGACCAACCATTCACCGTTCTTCGATATGCACGAACCCAATCTCGAGGTCGGCGTGCGGGTGTTCAGTAATCTGGTGGTCGACTACCTGCGGGGCCGGTAGGTTCCGGCAGAGCCAGGGGGGTTACCTCGATTCCCGCCACAACAGCCAGACGATCAGGGCAGGCGCGACCACGCCGAAGACGCTGACCCACTGGGGGACCACCTCACCGCGCGCAATGATTTCGGTGCCGTCGATCAGCCGCAGCAGGTGCGCGAACGCGACCAGGCTGAGGAGGATGATGGCGAGCAGGCTTCCAATCTTCATGAGCGCACTCCGGGGACCTGTTACATCCCAATTTTAGCCCGAATATTTCACCAAGGCGGACCAAAGAGTGGAGACATTATCAAGAAAACAGAGAGTTAGAAGGGCTTTTATCGTGTGTTCGAAAACACGGTTCGTCCTATCCGGATTGACAACGCATCTGGCTTCGCATTTCGGCAAATCCTCCTCGAATCGTAGCGATGGCTACGATTTCGAGAACGATTTACCAAACTGCATTGCCAGCTCCGCTGTCAATTCCGGATCCTTGATGAAATATTCGGGCTAAAGCCGCTCCTACGGCTTATCCATGCCGCCCCACGATGAAAACCGCGACTACCGGTAATACTCGCGGTACCAGGCCACGAACTTCGCGATGCCTTCCTCCAGCGACGTCGAGGGCCGGTAGCCGATGTCCTCGACCAGGCTCTGTACGTCCGCATAGGTGTCGGGCACGTCGCCGGGTTGGAGGGGCAGCAATTCCTTCTGCGCCTTCTTGCCCAGCGCCTTCTCGAGCACCTCGATGAAGCGACCCAGTTCCTCCGGATGGTTGCTACCGATGTTGTAGACGCGCCAGGGGGCGTTCGACGTCGCCGGATCGGGGTGCTCGCCGTTCCACTCGGGGTTGGGCCGGGCCGGCCGGTCCAGGGTCCGGACCACGCCCTCGACGATGTCGTCGATGTAGGTGAAGTCGCGGCGATGCCTGCCGTAGTTGAACACCTTGATCGGCTCGCCGGCCAGGATGGCCCGGGTGAACAGGACCGGCGCCATGTCGGGTCGGCCCCAGGGCCCATACACTGTGAAGAACCGCAGCCCGGTCGTCGGCAGACGGTACAGGTGCGAATAGGCGTGGGCCATCAACTCGTTCGACTTCTTGCTGGCTGCGTAAAGGGACACGGGGTGGTCCACGTTGTCGCCCACCCGGAACGGCATGTGCGTGTTGGCGCCATAGACTGAACTGGATGAGGCGTACACCAGGTGCGTGATGCCATGGTGACGGCAGCCTTCCAGCAGGTTCAGAAAGCCGACGATGTTGCTCTCGATGTAGGTGTGCGGGTGGTCGATCGAGTAGCGGACTCCGGGCTGGGCGGCCAGGTGGACTGCGCGGTCGAAGTTGGCTTCGGCGAAAAGGGATTCGACGGCGGGGCGGTCGGACAGGTCGAGGTGGTGGAAAACAAAACTATCGCGGCTGAAGCCGCTCCTACGAGCTTCGGCATTCGGTGGGGTGACGTCAGCACCATCGCGGCTGAAGCCGCTCCCACAATCCTTCCCAAAGCCTGGTTCATTCGCGAGGTTCTGCAGGCGTGCAAGGCGGGCCTGCTTCAGGGCTACGTCGTAGTAGGGGCTCAGGTTGTCGACGCCGGTGACGTCGTCGCCTCTCCGGATAAGGGCCTCGGAGACCGCGCTGCCGATAAAACCCGCCGCGCCCGTAACGAGAATTCTCATGGCGGCATTGTAGCTTCAATCGCAAAGTGCTTGTGCTGTGATTTCGGCCTCAGAAGAAAGTAGAGGAAGCCCAGTGAAACGTCTCGCATTACTGGCGCTGCCGGCGTTGATCGCCGCGGCGCTTGGCAGCCCTGCCCATGCACAGGACGAATGCGCAGAGCTGGAAGGCGTGCCGCCGGGCCTCTACACCTCCACCGACGAAGGCCGCACCTACGTCAACAAGGACGGCGAGGTCCTGGAACTCAAAGCCGGCCAGTCGGGCATTGCCGACGAAAAAGGGGTCCGCTGCATCAAGCAGCCGCCCCAGTTCCTCGACTGGCCCTGCTCAACGCAGGCGGCCCAGAGCCGGATGTTCAACACGTACACGATTGACGAGTTGACGTCCGCCAACCCGATGAAGGAAGTCGTCGAGCGGTACTTCCAGGTGCCCGAGGTCATCGCGCCGATCCCCAACTGGATCGACGGCGAGTTCCACGGCAACTTCAACTACAACGACATCATCCAGTTTTCCACGCCGGACTACTGGTACCACCCGAACGAGAGGCGACCAATCCTCAGCGAAAAGCGTCCGCGGTCGCTGCTGATCTCGCTGTACGTCGGCACCAATGAAGTCCTCATTGACAACAACATGATCGACGCCCTGCGCGCGGAACTGAGCACCAACGACCTGCCGGTCACCTTCGTGTTCAACGACTCCAACACGGTGCCGATCAGTTACTTTGGCTCGAACGTCAGTCTCGAGGAGGTGTTCAAGGCCTTTGTCGAGCGCAAGATCAAGGTGGCCGAGGTGCCGATGTGGTGGCTGGGCGACTACCACCTGCTGGCGACCGTCGAGGAATACGACAAGTTCTTCGAGATCCCGGCGCTGGAGGACATCAGCCCGGAACGACAGGAGGCGCTGCGCGCCGATCTCCAGGAGCACGGCTTCTCGCGTAAGTCCATCATCGTCTCGTTATTTCTGGAAACGACCGCCATCGCCGTCGACCCGCCCGAACGGCTGCGCGTGGCGGCCTCAATGGGATACGACCGCATTCCGACCACGCTGAACTTCATCGAACCGCACATCATTCTGGCCCGCTGCGGGCCCGGCACGCCCGTCGGCAGCGGCGGCGTATCGGGTTCGACGACGCCGATCAGCGGTGCATTCGTGCCGCCGACCGCGACGAACACGACGGCCGCGCCGCCGCCGCCCGAACCCGGGGCGAGCGATTCCTG
>CALKKN010000081.1 GCA_937995275.1 uncultured Lysobacterales bacterium
AACCGTAACCGGGCAGGTCGGCTATCCGGCGTTCGGCATCGATGTCGAAGATCACGATCTGCTGCGTTCGGCCCGGCGTCTTGCTGGTCCGCGCCAGCGCCTTTTGGCCGGTCAGCGCGTTGATGGCGCTGGATTTGCCTGCATTCGAGCGGCCCGCGAACGCGACCTCGTAGCCCCGATCGCCCGGAAGCTGGCGCAAGTGGTGCGCGCTGACGGCGTAACGGGCGGCGCGGTAAGGGTTGCGTTTTGGCTCTGAAGACGTCATCTGTTTGCGTGGATATGCTGGAACACGGCCCTGGAAACCGCGATAATACCCGGCCATTCTAGCCTGATTCCGCGTGAGTACAGTTTCGAGGAGATCGTGACATGAGTTTTTTGCTCCGGGCCACCGCCAGTTTGTTCGTCTGGGTCAGCATGCAGGCCCTGGCCGAAGGCGATGCGGCGGCGGGCCAGGCCAAGTCAGCCATCTGTGCGGCGTGTCACGGCGCCGACGGCAACAGCGCCGTGCCCAATTGGCCCAAGCTGGCTGGCCAGCACGAGCAGTATCTCGTCCGTCAGCTCACCCTGATCAAGTCCGGCGCGCGGGCGGTGCCGGAGATGATGGGCATCACCCCCGGCATCAGCGACGAGGACATCTTGCATCTGTCCGCGTATTTCGCCTCCCAGCAGAACACGGGTGGCGTGGCGGACGAGACGAAGGTAGCCCTGGGCGAGAGGATTTTCCGGGCCGGCAACGCGGATTCGGGCGTACCGGCCTGCATGGCCTGCCACGGTCCGGCCGGCGAGGGTAATCCACTGGCCGGCTATCCGGCTCTGGCCGGGCAGCATGCGGTCTATACCGCCAGCATGTTGCAGCGGTTCCGCAGCGGCGAAAACTGGGGCGAGGACGATGGCGCCAGCCAGGTCATGAACGGCGCCGCCTCGGAACTGACCGACGGGGAGGTCGAGGCGGTCGCGAGCTACATCCAGGGACTGCATCTGCGCGCCGAGTGAACAAATCGCGTTAACAGGGGTCATTATGGTCTGAACAGGCGCCTGCGGACGGAGAGGTAACGATGAAGATTTCTGCAAATTTGCTGGTCTTGGTGGCGGTGCTGGTGCTGGGCGCACAGGTGCAGGCGCAGACCGGCAAAGCGGCCCAGTATCAGGAGGGCCTGCACTACTTCGAAATCGACGGCGCCCCGGCCACGATTCAACAGCCGCTGGAACTCGTGGAAGCGTTCAGCTACCTTTGTTCGCACTGCAATACCTTCGACCCCTACATCGACGCCTGGAAGCAGCGCAAGCCCGACAACGTCGAATTTCGCCGCATACCGGTCGTCTTCGGCCGGGCTTCCTGGGAACTCTACGCCCGCGGGTTCGTGACGGCCCAGATGCTCGGCGTGGAGGACGCGGCGCACGCGGCCATGATGGACCGGCTGTGGAAGGACAAGGAGATCATGCGCAGCATGGAAGATATCGCGGAGTTCTACGGCCAGTTTGGCGTCGAGGCCGACAAGTTCATGGGTGCGGCCCGCTCCTTCGCGGTCGAAGCGCGTCTGAAGAAGGACCAGCAGCTGCTGCAGTCCTACGGCATCACCGGAACTCCGTCGCTCGTACTCGGCGGTAAGTACCGCGTAGCCGGCAACGCGGCCGTGCCCAGCTTCGATGTGATGCTGGATGTCGTCGATTTCCTGATCGAACGGGAGAGTGCGGGTTGGCAGCCAGACAGTGTCGCTGCCGACTGACGAGTCCCCGGCTTCCGGGCGGACCCTGCGCCTGCTGAGTTTCAACATTCAGGCGGGCACCTCCACGGCCCGCTATCACCACTACGTTACGCATTCCTGGCGGCAGGTGTTGCCGCATTCGAAGCGTGTGGAAAACCTGGTCGCGATTGCGGACCTGGTTGCGTCCTACGACGTGGTGGCCTTGCAGGAGGTCGACTCCGGCAGCCTCCGTTCGGGCTTCATCAACCAATCACGATACCTGGCCACGGAGGCCAGCATGCCGTTCTGGTGCCATCAGTCCAATCGCAAGGTGGGTACGGTGGCCTACGCCGGGAACGGCCTGCTCAGCCGGTACGCGCCGGACGCGGTGGAGGAGCACCGTCTGCCGGGCGTGATACCGGGGCGGGGAACCCTGTTGGCGCGCTTCGGCCTCGGTAGCGGCGGGCTGGACGTGGCGGTCGTGCACCTCGCCCTGGGCAAGCGCGCCCGGATCCAGCAGCTGCGCTTCCTCGCGCGGGAACTCGACAGCGGCAGGCATCTCGTGGTGATGGGCGATTTCAACACCCACGTGGACTCGGGCCCGGTTCGGGAGTTCCTCGAGACACTGGCCCTGCGGGCCCCGACGCGGGGCCTGGCCACGTATCCCTCCTGGCAGCCGCAACGGGCCATCGATCACATCCTGGTCAGCCAGTCGCTGGCAGCCGGGGCCGCCGAAGTGCTCGATATCAGCTACTCGGACCACTGTCCGGTCGCGCTCGAAATCCAGCTGCCCGAAACCGTGCGCCTGCGGGAGGCCACCCGGCCCGTGTTCAGCGTAGAGGTCGGTCGGACCGTTTAGAGCCCGGAATCAGATTCCTGCCAGCATGCGCAGGCCCACCAGCATCAGGAACACCCCGAAAATGCGCCGCACCATTTGCGGCGGCAGGCGGTGCACGGTGGCCGCGCCGAGCGGCGCGGCGAGCGCGCTGGTCAGGGCGATGCCGGCAAAGGCCGGCAGGTGGACATAACCGAGCGCCTGGTCGGGCAGGCTGCCCCCCACGCCGAGCAGGACGAAGGCCACGGTGCCGGCAACCGCGATGGGGTAGCCGCACGCGGCCGAGGTCGCGACGGCATTCTGGGCCCTGATCCCGTGCCACAACTGCCAGGGGCCGGTCAGCGCGCCGCCGCCGATCCCGATCAGGCTGGAGATGGCGCCAATCATCACGCCCACGATGCTGACCGCCGGCTGCCCGGGCAGCGGTCGTTCGCCGTCGGGCCGGCGGCCGAAGATCAGCTGCAGGCCGGCCAGGACGGCAAACGAGCCGAACACACGGATAAGGGTGTCGCCTTTCAGGGCGTCGGCGATGATGGCGCCCAGCACGGCGCCGGCCATCAGGCCTCCGGCCATGGAGCGCACCAGCGGCCATCGGATGGCGCCGCGGCGGTGATGGGCGTAAATAGAACTCAGCGAGGTCACCAGCATCGTGCACAGGGAAGTCGCCACCGCCATGTGTATGGCCCACGGTGCCGCGGCGCTGTCGCGCAGGAACAGGTAGGTAAGGGCCGGCACCACCACGAACCCACCGCCAATGCCGAGAAAGCCCGCCAGATAACCCGCGAGCATGCCGATCAGGGCGAATTCGAGGTACATGCAGCCTCACTACCGGGCGGCGGCAGCCGCGTCCGCTTTGGAGCCGAAGGCGAAAGAAGTGAAGCGAGACTCCTTCAACTCGCCGCAAGTACGCTTGTCGGCGTCGGCCTGTTTTCTTATTCTGGACCCCGTGAACCCCATACCTCTCCGTTCCCCGACCAGACCTGAATTCCCCGGGGGCAGGATACCCCAATTGACAGCCCGCTTCCGTAGTCGCCGAAGGCGGAAGAACCGAACCGGGACTACTCTCCATCGGTCCCTCGTCGCGCTGGCGCTGATTTTGAGTTGCGCCACTGGCGTCGAGGCCAATGAGCCGGACATCACGGACCGCGAATCCTTCACGCGAGCCTGGCAGGCCGCCGCTCGCGGCGACCGCGCGGCCTTCGAGCAGGGGCTGAGTGGATTGCAGGGCTATCTGCTCTATCCCTACCTGCAATACGAGGATCTGCGTCACCGCCGCAGCCGGGTCGAACCGGCCGCCATGGCCGCTTTCCTGGCCGATCACGAGGACTGGGCGTTCAGCCCCGGATTGCGCACCGCCTGGCTGCGCTCGCTGGGCGAACGGAGCCAGTGGGACGCCGTGCTGGCCCATGCCGGGGACAGTAACGACGTCGAGGTGCAGTGTTATTACGCGCACGCCAGGGTGCGCGTGGGCAATACCGAAGAGCTTCTCCCGGTCGCCCAGGCCCTCTGGACCGTGGGCAAGTCGCAGCCGGATGCCTGCGACCCGGTATTCGACTGGCTTCGCGGGCAGGGCGGTATCACGCCCGGACTGGCCTGGGAACGCATCCGGCTGGCGATGGAGGCGCGGCAGCCGCGGCTCACGCGCTACCTGGCCCGGTACCTGCCCGAGGCTGAACGCATCTGGGCGGACCGCTGGTACGAGCAGGACCGGGGGGGCTACCGGCAGCTCGGCCAGGCCGCCCGCTGGCCCGATCTGCCTGAATCGCGGGACATCACGGACTTCGGGTTGCGTCGCCTGTCGCGTAACGATCCGGACCGCGCCTGGCGCACGTTCCAGGCCCTCGAGGGAAGTTTCGGATGGCCCACTGATGTGCGCGGCCGCATCCTCTCGGAAATCGCGCTGTGGTCTGCCGTGGAGGGTTCCACGGACACGCCGGAGCGCATGCGCGCCGTTCCGGCGACGGCCCGCGACGACCGGTTGCTCGAATGGTGGGTGCGTCACGACCTGGCGAACGGGAACTGGCAGGGGGTGGTCGAAACGACCGCCGCCATGTCCGCCGCCACCGCGGACGATTCACGTTGGCGCTACTGGCGCGCGCGGGCGCTGCTCGAAACGGGGGCGGACGAACCGGCCGCGGAGCTGCTGTCCGGGCTGGCGCTCGAGGCCGGCTATCATGGCTTCCTGGCAGCGGACCTGCTGCAGCAGCCCTACACGATCTGTCCGGAAACACCAGCGGTCCAGCCTGCCGACATCGAGCGGCTGGCTGCGAGTCCAGGCTTTGACCGGGCCCTCGAGCTGCGGCGGGCGGACATTGTCAACTGGGCCCGCAGCGAGTGGTATTTGGCCGCCCGTTCCCTGGACTCGCAGGGGCTCCGGACGGCAGCCGCCCTGGCGGTCCGCGAAAACTGGCCTGAACAGGCCATTTTTGCGCTCGGTAACAGTGGCGACTGGCGCTGGTACGAATGGCGGTTTCCGCTGGACTACACCGAGCTGGTCGACGTCAGCGCCGCCAGCAGGAACCTCGACTCTTCCTGGGTGATGGGCCTGATGCGTTCGGAGAGCGCCATGGCCGAGGACGCCGTCTCGTCGGCCGGCGCCCGGGGCCTGATGCAGGTCACACCGGATACGGCCAGTCAACTGGCACGCCGGCATGCCTATCGCTATACCGGCCCGCAGCAACTGCTGCGGCCGGAGGACAACATTCTGTTCGGCACGACCTACCTGCGTGACCTGCTGGACCGTTTCGGCGACAACGCCGTGCTGGCGTCGGGCGCCTACAATGCCGGGCCACATGCGGTCGACCGCTGGCTGAACAAGCGGCCCCGCACCGCCCCCGATATCTGGATCGAAAACCTGCCCTATTTCGAAACGCGCGACTACATTCCGCGCGTGCTGGCCTTTTCGACCATCTACGACTGGCGGCTGCAGCGGCCCGTGAGCCGGGTGTCGTCCCGCATGCCCGCATTTGATTCCGGCGCCGCGGGGGTTAACATGCAGCGAAGGGAAACAGTGGAAGTCGTTTGCCGGGCGCCGGGTTAGCGCGAAATACCACCCTCCGCGGCCAGCGGCTTCGAGGAGTCGACTATGCAAATCGTTCTGCTCGGTGCCACCGGGTTCGTCGGACACCACCTGCTGCCGCAACTGTCGGCGGCAGGGCACCGCTGCCTGGTGCTCAGCCGCTACCCGATGGCCTGCCGCGAACTGTCGATGATCCCCGGCGTCGAACTTCGCCAGACCGACGTGTACGACGCCGAACGCCTGGCCGCCTGCTTCAGCGGCGCCGATGCCGCCGTCAACATGGCCGGGATCCTCAACGAGTCCGGGCGCAACGGCCAGGGCTTCCACAAGGCGCACGTCGAATCCACCGAGCGGGTTATCGAGGCCTGCCGGGCGACGGGCGTGCGTCGCCTGGTCCAGGTCAGCGCTCTCAACGCCGGCAAGGGAAAGAGCCACTACCTGGTCAGCAAGGGCGAAGCCGAGCAACGCATCCGCGCGGCGACCGACATCGACAGCACGATCCTGCAGCCCTCTGTGATCTTCGGCGAGGGGGATTCCTTCTTCAATCGATTCGCCAGCCTGTTGAAATTCGCGCCCGTGCTGCCGCTGGCCTGCCCGGGGGCGCGCATGCAGCCGGTCTGGGTGGGGGACGTCGTGGCCGCCATTGCGATTGCGTTGCAGGATCCGCGAACCATCGGCAAGACGCTGCCCCTGGTCGGCCCGCGCGCCTACAGCCTGCGCGAACTCGTCGAGTTCACCGCCGGCACGGCGGGGCTGAAGCGTCGGATCATCGGCCTGCCGGACGGGCTGTCGCGGCTCCAGGGGTGGCTGATGGATTTTGTTCCGGGGAAACCTTTCTCCACGGACAATTACCTTTCCCTGCAGACGGACAACACGAGTTCCGAGAACAGCCTGCCCACCCTGGGCATCAAGCCGCACTCAATCGAGAGCGTGGTCCCGGGCTACCTCACCGGCTCGCCGCATCAGCACCGTCTGGACAATTACCGGAAGCGGGTCTTCCACTGACATGGCCCGGGCCGACTACCTGGTTGGCGGCGCGGTCCGCGACGAGTTGCTCGGCCTGACTCCAACGGAGAAGGACTGGGTCGTCACAGGCAGTACGCCGGAAGAAATGCTGGCCGCCGGCTATCGCCAGGTGGGGGCCTCGTTCCCGGTGTTCCTGCACCCGGAAACCGGCGAGGAATACGCACTGGCGCGAACCGAGCGCAAGCAGGGCCACGGTTATCACGGATTTGCGGTGGACTTTCATCCCGGCGTGACGCTGGAGGACGATCTGCGGCGCCGTGACCTGACGGTGAATGCCATGGCGCGGGATGGCCGGGGCAGGCTGATCGATCCCTTCGGGGGTGCCCGGGACCTGGAGGCGCGTGTCTTGCGCCACGTTTCGCCGGCGTTCCGCGAAGACCCCCTGCGCGTGTTGCGCGCAGCCAGGTTTGCCGCCCGCTTCGCCCCCCTGGGTTTTACGGTGCATGCGGACACCATGGTACTGATGCGCGAGATCACCGCAGCGGGCGAACTCTCTCACCTGGCGGCGGAACGGACCTGGGCCGAAATCGAGGGGGCGATGGCGGCCGCCCGGCCCGGCCGGTTCGTCGAAGTGCTCAGGGACTGTGGCGCCCTGGCGGTTCTTTTGCCGGAAGTCGATGCGCTGTTCGGCGTGCCGCAGCCGGAGAACTTCCACCCGGAAATCGACACCGGCGTTCACGTTCTGATGGCGATGAACCAGGCTGCCGCGGCGCAGTCCACTCCGAGGGTGGTGTTCTCGCTGCTGCTGCACGACCTGGGCAAGGGCCTGACGCCCCGCTCGGAGTGGCCGTCCCACGTGGGGCACGAGGAAGCGGGCGTGCCGTTGGTGGAAGCGGTCTGTGAGCGGTTGCGGGCGCCGAACGCCCACCGCGACCTGGCGCTGAGGGTCGGTCGCCTGCACCTGCGCATGCATCGCCTGTGCAACATGCGCCCCGGCAACGTCATGACGCTTATCGAGGAGGCGGACCTGCTGCGCCGGCCCGACGACCTGGCCGAGTTCCTCGCCGCTTGCGAAGCCGACTACCGGGGCCGGCTGGGCCTCGAGCAGCGCCCCTATCCCCAGGCCGCGCGGTTGACCGCCGCGCTGGAGGCGGTGCTTGCCGTACAGGCACGGGACCTCGACACGGAGGGCCTCGCCGGGCCGCAGATCGGCGCCCGGCTGCGAGAGGCGCGCGTGGCCGCTATAGCCGGTATCGCAGGTCCTGCAGACTGAATCCCCGCAGCGGCCGGTCGGCGGCGTCGCCGAGCGCCCGCCCCAGGCCCATGACCTGGAAACGCTCGCCCATCATGCCCGGCAGGGTCAGCTGGCGGGCCTCGGCGTTCAGCGCCAGGCCGCCGTCCTCCAGGCCCTCGCCGCGCGCGGCGAGCACGCGGTCCAGCCCGCAGCCCAGTAAGAACATGGCCTGGTTGGCATAGCCGACGACCTCGAGGCCACAGGCGTCGGCCGCCTCCGCGAGCGCCGTAAAATCGACCCAGGCGGTAATGTCCTGCAGGCCGGGCCAGAAGAACACATCGTCATGGGCCTGGTGACGGTAATGGCACATCGCCGTGCCATCCGATCTTTCCGGCAGGTAGTACTCGCTGCGGGGGTAGCCGTAATCGATGAAGAGCGCCACGCCGCGCCGCATTTCCCGCGTCAGCAATGCGAGCCAGGCTGGCAGCTGCAGGTGAATCTCGGAGCGATAGCCGGCCGGGAATGTGCGGCCGAGATCTGTCTCCAGCCGGCGGACCGCCGAGTCGAGGTCGGCGGGGGCCGGCCGGCCGGCCCACCCGAAGCCGCTGTCCTGCTCGGCGACACACAGCTGCTCGATTGCGGGGCCGGTCGCCCTGAACCGCTCGACCGGGAGCGCATCGATCACCTCGTTCGCGATCAGTACCCCGTTCCAGCCGGCGGCAGGCGGTTCGTCCAGCCAG
>CALKKN010000082.1 GCA_937995275.1 uncultured Lysobacterales bacterium
GGCATCTCGACCTCTACCTGGCGCAGTACCGCCTCACCGACAAGAACTGCCAGTCCTATGCGCTGGGTGGTGCACGCGCGAGAGACTCGGTCGAGATGGCCTGCATCGCGCTCGGCGTCGGCCGCGATGCCTTGCTCAACAAGGCCGCGCTGCTTGCGATCATCAACACCAACTCGCCGCTGCAGCTCGACATCCCGATGGCCGAGGGGCTGATCGAAATGGCGGCCGCCGGGCAGGCGGTCTGCGTGACGCCGTTCACGCTGGCGGGCGCGATGGCGCCGGTGACGCTGGCCGGCACGCTGGCCCAGCAGAACGCCGAGGCCCTCGCGGGCATTGCGCTGACGCAGGTCGTGCGGCCCGGGTGTCCGGCCGTCTACGGCGCGTTCACCTCCAACGTGGACATGCGCTCGGGCTCACCCGCGTTCGGCACGCCCGAATACGCCAAGGCCGCCCAGGCCAGCGGGCAGCTGGCGCGACGCTACGGTCTGCCGTTCCGGTCCAGCAGCGTGACCTCGTCCAACGCGGTGGACGCACAGTCGACCTATGAGAGCGCGATGTCGCTATGGGCTGCGATTACCGGTGGGGCCAACATCATCGTGCACGCTGCAGGCTGGCTCGAGGGCGGGCTGACCGCCTCCTTCGAAAAGCTGATCGTGGACGCCGAGATGCTGCAGATGATGGCGGAGTACCTGCAGCCGCTGGAGGTGGACGACGATACCCTGGCGCTGGACGCCATTGCCGAGGCGGGGCCGGGTGGCCACTTCTTCGGCGTTGAGCACACCATGTCGCGTTATCAGGAGGCCTTCTACCAGCCCCTGCTCAGCGACCGGCGCAATTTCGAGACCTGGCAGGAGGCCGGGGCCGAGGATGCGCAGGCCCGCGCCAATCGTACCTGGAAATCCCTGCTGGAAAACTACCGGCAGCCGCCGCTGGACCCGGCCGACGACGAGGAACTGGCGGACTACGTGAGCCGCCGCAAAACGGGCGCGGCCGCGCCGTAGTCGCACCAAAGAAAAGGGGCAGGATGCCGAAACATCCTGCCCCTGGCTTGCTGCGGGCTTCCCTGCCCGATTTAAGTTGCCTTACCTGGCGTGTACGCGTTCAACGGAGTAGGTGCTGCCTTCACCGTGGCAGGTCGCGCAGGACTCGCCAATGGGACTGGTGTTGGCGGCTGCGTGCGACGCCGCTGACAGGCCATCATGGCAGGACAGGCAGGTCGCTGTTTCCGGACCCATGTCGGTGATGAAGGCGCTCGGATCGTGCGTCGGCAACCGACCCTCGGGCAGCGGCAGATTGTAGGACTCGTCCACATGGCAGACCGCACAGTCACGCAGGTCGCCCGGGTAGTGGACTTCGCTGTAATCGTGCACGCTGCTGCGATAGCCGTAGATGATGTACGGCAGGTTCTCGAGCGCCGCCCCACGGTGGATCTTGTGGACCATGTACTTGAAGTGAATGGACACATCCTCGCCTTCCAGCCGGACTTCCTCGTCGGTGGCATCCGGTCTGTGGCAGGTCTGGCAGTACATGGTCGCATTCTTGCGGTTGTCGCCGTGCAGGCTCAGGTTCGAGTGGCAGGCCTCGCACTTGGCATCGTCGACAATCATGTCGCGCGCGACTGGCGAGCCGTCGGTCACCGCGACCGCGACCATGGCGTTCTCCGCCGAATCGCGCTCATTGCTTCCGTTCACCTCGGTGGTGACACGACCCTCGAAGGACACCGAGTACGATCCGGAAGCGTCCGACGGAACCTTGGCGCTGAACGTGTACGACCAGTCGTTACCAACCGGGGTCAGACCGCCGATCACGTTTTCCTGCGCGTAGAACTCGAAGTCCTCGTTCGGACCGCTCAGCACGAACAGCAGCCGGTCGAGCGTGGCCGGATCGAGTCTGCCACCCTTGCTGTTCAGCGAGAACAACACCGTGGGGCTCTGGCCCGGACCGGTGTCGGTCACTTCCTTGATGTCGACGAACACACCCTGCAGCACGGTGGAAGCCAGGGGCACGGTGTGCGCACCGGCTACCGAGGCGTCAAATTCCTCGCCCGAGTCGGCTGCGTGGCAGAAACTGCAGAACTCGTCGTCGGCCTGCGGCCCGGCCGGGTGGCCTTCACCGGTTTCCCAATCGATGTAGGCATGGCAGCCACCGCAGTCGTCACGCGACGGGCGCGTCATCCAGTTGGTGTGGATCGCGCCTGCCGTCCCCTCGGCATTGCCGTAGGTGTAAGGCGCATTGCCGGCGCAGCCGTAGATGGTCAGGTCAACATTCTGCTGCTGAAGCGTCGCGCCGTTGGCCCGGTCAAGCAGGAAGAAGTCCATGCCGTCCCTGACCCAGTTGCCCGTTTCCTTCGAACCCTCGGGGCCACCCTGGGCAAACAGCTTGCCATCGGCACTGTCCAGACGGATTTCGACGTTGCCGTCAGCGCTCCAGGCCAGCGTGGTTATGCCCAGGCCCTCGCCGCAACTGGTGATCGGGTTGGGGCTGGCCGCCAGCGGCATATCGGCCGTCGGACCGCCGGGTGTATGGCAGACCTGGCAATCGTTCAGCTCGGTAGGATAGTGGATCGGGTCAAGCTGCGGCTCGTTGCTGGAGTGCGCACGGTGGACCGCCGGTCCGAAATCATAGCTCAGGTTGAACTCGTCATTGAACAGGCCCGGGTTGTGGCACTGCGTACAGATCTGAACTTCCTGGTATCGGCCGCCGTGCATGCCGAGCGGATTGTGGCAGTTGTTGCAGGTCGCCGTGGCGATGATATCCCGCGGCGCAGGCTCGCCGTTGCCCGACGGAATGAAATTGTAGACGTCGTTATCGTAGAAACGCCCGAGGTCTATATCCAGCCCGGTAGTCCGCGAACGGAGATCACGAGTCGCCACCGAACCCAGGGTGTGAGTGGCATCGGTCTGGTAATCCGCCGGCAGGACCGTGGAGAACTTGTACATCCAGACATCGTCGCCCAGATCCGTGTAGACCCCGTCCCGATCGCGCAGCCTGTCGTGGTAGCTGATCTTGTTTCTGTTCACGTCACCGCTTTCAATGTAAGTGAGCATGAAGCGCAGATTTACCTCGCGCAGGACGTTATCCCCCTCGGCGTAATCATCCGGTACGAGAGGATCCCCCAGGGGGTCGGCGATCGTGAACGTCACCTCGGGCTGCAGGTCGCCGGGGATCACGAAGTCGACCAGCGTAAATTCGACGCCCGGCATGATCAGGACGAACAACTCCTCGGGCATGTGGTAGGCCTGATCCGCCTCGGTGAATCCCAATGCTTCACGATCAACGCCTGCACTCTTGGCGGGTACCGAAAAGCTGATGCCCGGCAAGAGGACCAGACAGGCGGCAAGCCAAAGGTAAATCCGGTTCTT
>CALKKN010000083.1 GCA_937995275.1 uncultured Lysobacterales bacterium
CCTCGACATCCTCGCTCCCGACCCCACGGGAGGTCACACCGACGGCGTCTCCGACAACGGCCACGGGACGTTCTGGGTGGCCCTGTACAGCCCCCGCAATGCGCTGCTGGATGCGATGTCCGACAAACCCCTGCTGCGCAAGACGGCCTTCCGGCTGCCCGAGATACTCCAGCCGCGGCCGGCGCACCACGGTTTTGTGCTCGGCCTCGACGAGAGTGGCGTCGTGACCCACAACCTGCAGGGCACCGGGCCGGACGCGTTCGCGCCGATCACCAGCGCGGAGCAGCACGGCGACACCCTGTACCTGGGCAGCCTGACGGAGCCGCGGTTTGCCGCCTATCCGCTGAAGGAAGCTCACTAGCCGTCGTCTGTGGCACCGGTTCGGTAAACCTCGGGCCACACGTCACGCGGATTGTTCTAATGGTCTGACGGACCGTCCAGGTTCCAGTCCAGGTGTTCCCACCATTCGTGGTTCCAGCCCACGGCCCGGGCCTCGGACAAAAGGTTCCGGGCCTCCGAGGATCGTCCCAGCAGCAGGCTGGCGCTGGCGGCCCAGTAACGTGCCAGGGGGTTCGACACGCCCTGTTGTGCGATGTTGTCCAGGTCGACGAGCAATTGCTCCAACTCCTCGGCACCCCGGGGATCGCCGGCCGTCATCCGCAGGTGGGCCAGGTTGATGACGTGCGGCAGGCGCCACACCCAGTCGTCCGTGATCAGGTCCATGAGTTCCTGTTCGCGGTTCAGGGTGGTGGTTTCATAGAGGCGGCGCGCATCCTCGTGGTTGTCGAGCGCGACCAGCGCCTGAGCGCGCTGGCAGGCGTTGTAACGGCGCCCGGTCTCGCCGTTGGCGATGCGGGCCAGGGCCTCCGGGTCGCCACGCGCCATGTAGTGCGCAACCACCAGGTCGGCATCGAAAGGATTGTCCGGCGACAGGTCGCAGGCCTCCTCCACGGATCGCGCCGCTGTCTCGATATCGCCGGTCTGCAGCAGGATCAGGCTCCGTTGGGCATGGTAGAAGGCCCGCCCCGGTGCGCACCGTATGGCCTCGCCTATTTCACGCAAGGCCGTATCGAACTCCCTGACCAGCGCATGAGCGCGCGCCAAGCCGTAGTGGGAAACGGGAAAGTCCGGATCGATCTCCACGGCCGCCGCGAAGCTCGACTTCGCACGGCCCGTATCGCCCCGGCGCAGTGCATCGAAACCGACGTTGACGTTGATGATCGGCGACAGCGGGTCGAGTTGCAGCGCTTCGAGGTTACGTTGCGCGGCCTCGCGGAAATGTCCCTGTTTGACCAGCACGAGGCCGTACCACACCAGCGCCATCGTGTACCGTGGATTCAGTTGCAGCGCCTGTCGGAGGGACTGCCCGGCAGCTTCGAGGTCGCCCTTGTTTTCCCAGACCAGCCCCAGGGAAGCGTGCGCTTCGGCCAGAGCGGGCGCCAGGTCGATTGCCCGCCGTGCCGAGGGCAGGGCCTTGCTGACCGTTGCCTCGGCCGGCAGGTTGCCGTAGTACCGGGAACTCAGCAGTATCCAGGCATCGCTCAGGCCCGAATGCGCCAGGGCGTAATCGGAGTCGAGCCCGATGGCCTGTTCGAAATACTCGACCGCGCGGCGCAGGGACGTTTCGGTGCGTTTATGGAAGTAATGGCGGCCGCGCAGGTAGAGATTGTAGGCCTCGAAACCGTGGGGAGCGGCACCCGGCACCGCAGCCGGTGCGCTGCCGGAAAGCGGCGCCACGATATCCGTCACGGCGGCTGCGACGTCGCGCTGCAGGCGGAAGATGTCTTCGAGCCGGCGCTCGTAGTTCTCTGACCACACCTGGTAGCCGTCCGAGGTGTTGACCAACTGCAGGCTGATGCGCACCGCGTCGGCTTGCTTGCGGACGCCCCCCTCCAGGATGGCGGCGACGTTCAGACGCCGCCCGATTTCCCGCGCGTCCTCGGTGCGGCCCTTGAAGACCACCGACGAACTGCGCGCCGCCACCTTCAGGCCCGGAGCGCAGGCGAGTTGGTTGCGGATTTCCTCCGCCAACCCATCGGAAAAATACTCGTTATCGGGGTCCCGGCTCAGGTTGGCGAAAGGCAGCACCGCGAGCGAGCCCGATGGCGCCTCGAACGGTTCGGGTGCTGCGGAAGCCAGCGGGGCCGTTCGTTCAACGCCGGTTGGCGTAATGTCGAACATCCACGAAAGGGCCAGCACCAGGGGCAAGGCCGCCATCACGCCCGCCACCAGGAACCGCAGCAGGTGGTCAAGCCCAAAGGCATCGAGCAGGACATCCCCGACCTGGATTACGACCCAGGCGAACACGGCATAGTAGATCACCACCCGCACGACGTGACGGCGGCGCAATTCGTCCCAGAGCCTGCGAACGGGTAACCGAATACGCAATTTCAACCTCTTCTTCCGGCCGGCAGACAACCTGTCGCCGGACTCCTGCCCGGCTTGCAAGCGGCGCCCGGGCCCGGGTTCGGGGTCAGTATAGACTACCGTTGCCGCAGGGCTTGCGCGGGTGTGCCGTCCAGGAGGGTTTCATCCCTCTCCCGGGTTCCGGAATCATCCTGGGCGCGGCAATCGGCATGGACTCCGGAGCACCGGCAATAATACTGAAACCAGCTATACTTGAACTATGAGGGTGCCGGCTGCGGAGCGATGGCAACCGGCCGGCGTCTGTTGCTAGTGCCGTGTTTCACTCGGCGAGGAGCTGAAACCGATTCCCGTTCGGGAATGAAAACCCAGGATCCGTACTGATCGCCCAACGGGCAGTGATGCCCGGAACGGCCATGTGCCAAAGATGTGAAAAATCGAGGGTGTGACGGGCGCCTGATCATGCGATCGAACGACTGAATGAAAACCAGCGCCGCCATTGTGACCTTTTGCCTGCTGTTACTCCTGGCGGGAGGGACGGCGGCGCTGCTGTACCACTCTCAGGAGTCAGGCGACAACTCGGCAGGCCGGGGGATGGCGCATGTCACTGATGTGGCGCCCGTGCCGGCCGACACCGTGTCGAAAGGTGAGGGGGCCGACACGGAGGAGCCCCGGGCAGCGGCTGACAACATGTCGCAGCCTGCCCCCGTAGAAGCCACCGTTTCCCAAACCAAGTCGCCGCCTGCACGGGTAGAGCCGGAATCCGAGCCCGCGGGCCTATTCTCGATCTCCGGCATGGTCTTGGACGAATCGGGCCGGGGCGTGTACGGGATTGAGGTTGCCGCGTACCCGAAAAGCCTGTTCGCGCCCGAACAGGATGCGGCGGAGGCCCGGACCGGCGGCGGAGTCACTGCGCTGACGGACATCGACGGATTTTACGAGGTTCGAGGCGTGGCCGACGGCGAGTACCGCCTGCGGACCGAGCCCGATGATCGGTACGAGGCCGCTGAACTCATTGTCCGGGCCGGCGTGGACACCGCCGACCTGGTCCTGCGGGCGCGGCGTCCTGCCCTCGAAATCGGCGGGACGGTCCGCGGTGACGGCGAGGCGCTCTCAGGCGTCGAGGTCGTCGCCGTGGGGCAGCCGTCCGGTGCGGTCTACACGGAAGAAGACGGTTCCTACGAGATTGAAGTACAGATTTCAGCGGCCAAACCGAGTTACACGCTCCGGTTTGCAAGGGATGGCTACCGGGAAGAACGCTCGGTGCTGATGGCGGAGGACCTGGCCGCGCCGGGCCAGATCCGCGTCGATGCCGACCTCGAGCCCAGGCAGGCGCTGGTCGAGGTGACAGGATCGGTTCGTGACCGGGAGGGCGAACCCGTATCCGGTGAGACCGTCCAGCTCTACTCGGAAGCCGCCCGGCAGCGCTACACGGCCGTCAGCGGCCGCCAGGGCGAGATCCGGTTTCCCGAAGTCGAGACCAGTGACGATTACATGGTGTCGGTTCGCCCGGCCGAACTCCACCGGGACTTCGTGGTGCGAAATGTCGAAATCGGCGTGGCGGGCGCAGAGCTGGACGTCGTGCTCGAGCCGCGTTCGTACGGCAGGCTGGCCGGGCAGATGGTCGATCCGGACGGCCAACCGGTGCCGGAATTCAACCTGTGGCTGCGCAACCCCGGCGCGGTGAACCAGCCAGCCCGGCTGGTGACCGGCGATCAACAGGGTTATTTCGAAGTCGACCGGGTGGAGGCGGGCTCCCTCGTCTTCGAGACCCGTGGGTCACCCCTGGTCAGCATCACCGGGCTCCGGTTGAGTCCCGGGGAAAGCAAACAGGTCACGCTGGTGCTCGATTGGGGGACCCACCAGGTCGCCGGCCTGGTGATGGACGACATGGGCCGGCCGGTATCGGCCTCAGAGCTTTTCGTCACCTCGGTAAGGCGTGACGGCAGCCTGCGCGCCCAGGCGGTCCGCCGGGCCGTTACCGACGAAACGGGTTATTTCCTTGTCGAGCGGGTGGGTTCGGGCTACCACACGGTCCGTGTCGACGCGCCGGGGTTCCGGGCGGCGGTCGTGGATCACCAGGTGGGTACGGACAGCCCCGAGGTCATCATTCGACTGGAACGGGTTTATTCACATGGAATGTGACGGTTGGAAGACACAGAACTCAGGGCAGGTGCGCTTAAGGAAGGCGTCTGCCCGGGAGGCAATGCTGGTGGCGCCGTCCAAAGGTATTCATTTGGCGCCGGCGGTTCCGGCAGTGCTATTCAAGAGCGCATCCCGCGCATTTTTTCAATCAGGAGGATTTCCATGAAGAGATTCAAAGCGAGGAGAGAACAGTTCCTCAGGGTGGCTTCCCTGGCCACGGTGGCCTGGGCGTTGATCCTGCAGGCCGGCCTGGCGAATGGTCCGCCGGCAGTGGTCGACCCGCCAGCCGTCGACGAGACGATGGCGCCGACCTACGACATATTGATTGAAAAGACCGTTCAAACGCCGGATATCCCGCCGCGGCCGGATATCGTGTTCCTGTCCGATACCACGGGCAGCATGGGAGATGCTATTGCCAATGTCCAGGATAATATTGACCTCATCATGGCCGACGTGGAGGCCGGAACCACGGGCACGCCTTTCTTTGCGGCAGCCCAATACCGGGATGAGGAGCAATATGGCTCGCTCGGTCCGCTGTTCCAGGTCGACCAGGGCCTGACCGACAATCAGGCGGCCGTTAGCGCGGCCGTTTCAGGCTGGTCCGCAAACAGTGGCGGTGATGAACCGGAGGCGCAACTCAATGCGTTGTACCAACTCGCCACGGGGGCGGTCAGTTACCGGGACCAGTCAACCTCCGTCATCGTGTGGTTCGGTGACGCGCCGGGTCATGATCCCAGCAACGGTAATTCCGAAGTCGACGCAACAAACGCGCTTAATGCCGCCAATGACGGCGACGGCATCATTGTAATCGCGATTGACATTGAGACAGAGGGCAATTCCGGCCTCGATGGAACGGCTGGTGGTACCGTTCCCGGCGGTCAGGGAACGCGCATCGCCGATGCAACGGGCGGGGAACTGATTCCGGATGCATCGCCGGATGAAGTATCCGACGCCATTCTTGCGGCCCTTCAGAATCTGCCCATCACCGTGGTTCCGGTTGCCGTAGGCTGCGATCCGCTGGTCGTAACCTTTTCACCTACTAGCCAGACGGTAACCAGCGGTGATCCCGCGGTGTTCGACGAGACGATAACCGTTCCCGCGGATGCGTCAGTCGCCGGCCAGACCGTTGAATGCACGGTCGAATTCCGGGACGAGTTCGGCAATGTGCTGGTGGTGGGAGACGAAGAGGCCATCCAGGCCATCACGGTCGACATCCCCCTGGCCATCGACCTCGATCCCGACACCAAGGTCAACGAGCTCAGCGAGGACAACGCGCACACCGTCACGGCATACGTGAGTTCGCTGGACGTCCCGCTCGGGCTCGGCGGCAAGACCGTCCAATTCGAGGTGACCGGCACCAATCCCGGCTATGGCGCCAGCACGACCACCGACGATGACGGGGTTGCGACCTTCGGTTACTCGGTGCCCATTAGCTGCAATTCCCTCGGAACCGACACCATCACGGGTTGCACCAACCGGGCGGACAGTCCTGACCTGTTCGAGACCTGCGACGAAGTGACCAAGGACTGGGTCGACACCATCCCGCCGGTGGCCGAGTGCGTACCGACCGAGAATCCGCACGGCGACACCGAACCGACCGCGCCTGGTGAAGGCGAACAGGGCCAGAACCAGGACGGCTTCTACCAGTTGCTGGCCACCGACAACCTGGTCGACGGCTGCGCGCCGCTTGACTTGTTCGTCGAAGACACCGGCAGCGGGGCCGTGTTCGGTCCTTTCGGGGTGGGCACCAAGATTAAGTACATCGAGGATCCCGACGCCGTTCCGGAGATCGCCGCGATGGGCGGCAACAACGGCAACGGCAAGGGTAAGTCCAAGGATACCGACTGGCGTATCAAGGGCACGGGCGATGCGGTCCTGACCGCGGTGGATCAGTCCGGCAACGTGTCTGCTCCCGTCAACTGCCTCGTTCCGCCACCGCCGCAATAAGGCAAGGCACTAACGGCAATCAAGCCGATATCAGGACGGCCACCCGCGAGGGTGGCCGTTCTTTTGGTCTATAATCATCCGCGGTTTTGAACGGCCACCCGGTTCCGGCAGG
>CALKKN010000084.1 GCA_937995275.1 uncultured Lysobacterales bacterium
TTGCCATCCATGATATCGTCGGGGCTGAATGACCGATTGGCGTCGGCGCCCGCAAGGGGCTCGCGCAACGTGCGACCCACCCCGTCGCGCCGCCAGGTCGACCCGGTGGCGAGCGCTACGTGATCGGCGCCGAATTCCAGTACCTGCCCGGCGTTGAGCTCGCTTTCCAGGTACATCTCCACATTGGTCATGGGCGCGATCTGGCCCAGACGGTAATCGCGCACCCGTGCCCAGGCGTTCAGGTTTGGCAGCGCGCTCTCGCGGGTGACGCGACCACCGGCTTCTCTTCGCGCTTCGGCCAGCGTGACCTTGTATCCGCGCTTGCCCAGCGCATGGGCGGCTTCCAGCCCGGCCGGCCCGGCACCGATCACCAGGACGTGGGAGTCAGTATCCTTGGGGGCGATCTTCTCGGGATGCCAGCCCTTGCGCCATTCTTCGCCGAACGTCGGGTTTTGCGTGCAACGGCTTGGCGCCGAAAGGTTGCTCCATGCGGCGCAAATGTTGCAGCCAATGCACTCGCGGATGTCTTCGGGCCTGCCTTCTTCGATCTTTTGGGGCAGGAAAGGATCGGCGATGGAGGGCCTCGCCGCACCGATCATGTCGACAATACCGCGCTGAATGGCCGAAACCATGGCATCGGGCGAGGTGTAGCGGCCCACGGTGGCGACGGGCTTGGTGGTCACTTGCTTGACAAAAGCGACGTAGTCTTCCTGGTAGCCCTCGGGGGCGAAGCGCGAGGTCATGGAATCGTTATCCCAGTCGCTGACGTTCACATCCCACATGTGGGGTACCTCGGCCAGCATCTCGATGGCGTCGCGGCCCTCCTTGTCCCATTCCAGACCGTCGGGACCCATCATCTCATCGACGGCGAAGCGTGCGATCACGCCCATGGAGTCGCCCACTGCCTCGAGTGTATCTTCTAAGAGCTCGCGATAGAAACGCAGGCGGTTTTCCAGGCTGCCTCCGTATTCATCGGTGCGCTGGTTGTGGCGGCGTGCCAGAAAATGAGACGGCATGGCGCCGTCGTGCCCGGCGTAGACCACGACGATATCGAAACCGGCCTGGCGCGCGTGTAAGACGCCCTTGCGGTGCCACCGTCGATAGGCACGGATGTCTTCCAGATCCATGGCGCGGGCCTGGACCGGGTGGCTTCGCCAGGTGACCGGGCGGTGCACGGGGCCGATGGGCACCTCTCGGCTGTAAATGTTGCCGGTGCCCTGGCCGTTGTGGACCAGTTCGACGGCGGCAAGGCCGCCTTGTTCCTGGACGGCGTTGCACATGCCGGCCAAATAGGGAATGTCCATGTCGCCCCACAGCCGGGTTTCGCTGTACGACGTGACGTCTCCGGTGGGATGAAAGTCGCATTGTTCCGTGGCGACGATTCCCCAGCCGCCTTCCGCCTTCATGCCACGCATGGCGATCATGCTGTCGGGGAAAATGCGGCCCATGCCGTTACAGTGGGGCACTTGGTAGAACCGGTTCTTGGTCGTCACCGGGCCGATCTTCACGGGCTCGAACAAGATGTCGTATCGGGGATCTCTGGGCATGGTGTTTAGGGCCTCAGTTGTCGTTCATGGGTTGTTTGACCGCTCCATGATGTCTTCGGCTCGAGGAAGGAAGATCGCCTGTTGTTCGCGCAAATCAAATCCGTATTCTAGTCGAACTGGCTTCGTCGTCGACCTGTATCATCTTGATCCACGGCATCTCGCAGCGCCGTGGGTTACTTCGCAATCGATTTAGGTGGAACCCAGATGCCCATATCCGAGTTTGATCGATCCTCCGACCCCGAGTCGATCGCCTCGGCGCTTCGCCGCGATGGGGCAGCGGTCGTCACTGGCCTAGCGGACGTCGAGGTTGTGGAAACGGTGCGCACCGAACTTCGGCCGGAACTCGACGCCTCCGGGCTCAGGACGGAAAGCGATTTCAACGGCTCGAAGACCCTACGCATCAGCAATGTCCTCTCTGTGGCGCCGAGTGCCGCCGCGCTCGTCGATCACGATATGGTGGTCGCCGTCGCGGACGAAGTTCTCCTGCCCCACTGCGCCACATATCAGATCAGTAGCTTGACCGCGATCGAGATCCTGCCTGGCGAAGGGGCCCAGGCGCTGCATCGCGACGATACGCCGTTTCCTATTGATAACGCTGGCATGGAGCTTCAGATTGGCGTCATGTGGGCGTTGGACGATTTCACGGAAGAGAACGGCGGCACGCGGGTCGTGCCGGGCAGTCACCGTATCCTCCGATCTTGGCATCTGCCGGATCTCTCCAAGTGGGAGGCCGCCGACATGTCGAAGGGTTCGGCGCTATTCTACCTGGGCTCAATGTGGCACGGTGGCGGCGCAAATCGGAGCAACGCCTCTCGCATGGGGCTGATAAATGTTTACTCTCTCGGCTGGTTGCGCCAGGAATCGAACCAATATCTGAATCACCCGCCCGAGATCGCCGCCAAGTTCGCGCCGCGGCTTCGCGCGCTGCTCGGCTACACGCCGCACGGCTCCGGCGATGACTTGCTCGGCACGTTCCGCGGCAAGTGCACCGCCTGGGTCGATACTCCACCGGAACCCCAGTGGCGCGAAGAACGCGGGCAGGTCGGAACCGCGGCCGACGCTAAAGCACAGTCCGGCGTCTAGCGGTCGGCAGATTTCAATGCCCACCATGCCATCCGAAACGGACGTCATCGTTATCGGCGCAGGCGCGTCCGGATTGTCGGCGACCAAGGAACTGGCGCGCCTTGGTCTGACCTATACGCTGATCGAGGGATCGCATCGAATTGGCGGACGCGCCTACTCTGAAGAAATCGTTCCCGGTGTGTGGTTCGATCTAGGCTGCGCGTGGCTGGTCGAGGGCGCAACTAATCCTTTCGTACCTATCGCTGATGAACTGGGCGTCACACTGGGAAAGGACAAGAGTGAGAGATTTCTCCTCGAGAATCACCGGTTTCAACGCAACGGTTCGCCCCTGACCGCCGATCAGCGCGGCGCGTGCCTGCGTTACTATGGCGAAAGCTACGACGCGATTTCGGCCGCCGCCGAAGAAGGACGGGATGTGCCCATCAGCGATGTGGTCGATATCGACCATGAGTATGCTACCCCTTTTCTGGGTAGCATCGCGTCGGCCTGGGGGCTGGACGTCGATCAAGTTTCAACCGCCGACTTCGCTAGCGCCGTGGGCGAGCTCGGATATCCCGTGCTGCACGGTTACGGCAGCCTGGTGGCGGCGTGGGGCGCGGATGTTCCGGTGTCGCTCAATACCCGCGCCGAGAAGATCGATTGGTCGGGGCTCGGTGTTCATGTGGAGACTCCCAAGGGAACTGTCAAAGGCCGGGTCGTCCTGATCACCGTTTCGACAGGTATTCTAGCATCCGGCGAAGTTCTTTTTGCGCCTGACTTGCCCGACTGGAAAACCGAAGCGATCTACAACCTGCCCATGGGGACGGAAAACAAGATGGGTGTGCATTTCAGCACGGATGTGTTCGGCGAGGACGGCCGGGGCCATCACAGTACCTGGAACCACGACGGGACGATGGCCAAGGTCGATGCCAGCGTCATGGGGCTCAACACCGCGCACGTGTTCGTCGGCGGCCGTTACGGCATCTGGCTCGAGAAACAGGGCCAACAGGCGTGTCACGACTTCGCCGTTGACCGGGTCACCGATATCTTCGGCAATGACATCCGCAAACACGTCAACCGCTCCATCGTCACTGCTTGGAGCACCGAGCCATGGACTTGGGGGTCGTGGGCGTGCGCGCGGCCGGGACAAGCGCACCAGCGCGCCAATCTGGCGCGCCCGGTCGACGATCGACTTTTTTTTGCCGGCGAAGCCACTG
>CALKKN010000085.1 GCA_937995275.1 uncultured Lysobacterales bacterium
GCCCCGCCGAAGCGGGGCTGCACTTCCCAACTCAGGGAACTTACGCCTTAGCGTTCGATTACAACCAACTCGACGCGGCGGTTTTCTGCACGTCCTTCCTCAGTATCGTTGCTGGCCACGGGCCGCGACTCACCGTAACCACGCGCCGTCAGGTGGCTGGCCTTGACGCCCTTGGACATCAGGTAGTCCCTGACGGCGTCGGCGCGGCGCTCGGACAGCCCCTGGTTGTAGGCTTCGCTACCGACGCTGTCGGTATGGCCCCCGACTTCCACGACCACGCGCTCGTGCTTCTGCAGCAGCGCGGCGGCTTCGTTCAGGACGACCTTGCCTTCGGGTTTGATGGTGGCCTTGTCGAAATCGAAGTACACGCCCTCGAGTTCGATCACCGCTTCGACCTCACAGCCATCGAGGTCGACCACGGCGCCCGGCCGTGTATTCGGGCACTTGTCGCGCTCGTTCAGCACGCCATCCCCGTCGAGGTCCGGGTTCGGCGGCGGCGGGGGCGGCGGCGGGGGCTCGGCCTTCCGCGGCGCCGGTGGCGGCTCCTTGCCACCAAAATCGAAGCTCAGCCCGATGCTGTAGATCGTGTCCACGTATGTGCTGCTACCGCCCCAGGGGTCGTTTTCATCGGTGCCCCGAAAATACAGCTGAGCGCGCATCGACCAGTGCTTGGCAAGCTTGCCCTGCAGGCCGACGCCGATGCCGGGGGCGAACGAGTCACCCTCGCTGCCCACATTGCGATAACTGAGGTAGCCCAGGCCGAAGGCCACGTACGGCCGCAGCACCTTGTCACCGAAGTGGTAACGACCCATCAAGCCCACATTGCTCAACTTCCACTGGTCGAAAGTCGCGCCCGGTGCAACGGTGTCATACTCCGTGAACGTGCCCGAAAATTCGTCGTACTCCAGATCCAGGCTGAAGTTGTTGCCGATAAAGCGGCCGAATCCTACCGACCACCACACGTCATCGTCCCGCGTCTGCCTGCCCGAATCGAGTTTCATGCCGCCGATCTGGCCGGTCAGGTGCCAGGGCTGGTCAGCGTCTGCCATGGTCTGTGTCGTGCCAAGCGCAAGGCTCATGGCGGCAAGCAATGACAGAATGCTTCTAGTTTTCATGTAACGCTCCTCCAAAGTAAGCATCACAGATGAGCGGCTGCCGCAAGGGGCAGGTTGAGGTACTGCGCCTATTTTACGAGATTAGACCGGATATGTTAAGAAAGTATTAAACCATATCGGCAAGAAAAGCCCGGTGCGCGCGAACCGCACAGACCGGGCCTCGGGACATGTTTTGATATTCGGGCCGGCAGGCGCCGCTAGCGTGTTTCGCCCTGCTGCCGCTGGCGCAGCTCCCAGCGCTCCTGTGCGTCGAGGCACAGGGTTGCAATCGGGCGGGCCTCCAGTCGCTCGAGGCCGATTTCCTCACCCGTTTCCTCGCAATAACCGTATTCACCGTCTTCGATGCGGGCCAGGGCCTTGTCGATCTTGCGGATCAGTTTACGGTAGCGGTCGCGCGTGCGGAGTTCGAGGCTGTTCTCGGTCTCGCGGGTTGCGCGTTCCGCTTCGTCGCCGACGTCCCTGACCTCCTGCTGCAAATGGCTGATCGTTTCGCGGGACTCTTCGATCAGTTCCTCCCGCCAGTTCAGGAGCTTCTGGCGGAAGTACTCCAGCTGCTTCGGAGACATGTACTGTTCCTTCTTGGCGGGCTTGTATCCTTTCTTCAATTTAACGCGCTCAGATGCCATCGTGCTAAGCTACTCCTTGTAACTATCAATTTCATGACAATCTCCTATCCATTTGTTTTTATTGTATTTTTGTGATTTGGACAGTGAATCGCCCGAAAAAGAAATTGCAACGTTATAGCCGAACTTGCGCCTGACGGCAAGCTTTTGCGGTGGGAGACGGCGGACAATCGATTCAGGAGTCAGGATGGCACGGCTCTTACAATTCCTGATCAGACTCTACCAGCTGATGCTCAGTCCGTTTCTCGGCAGCCATTGCCGGTTTACGCCAACCTGTTCCCAGTATGCGGCCGAAGCCATCGGGCGCTACGGCGCCTTGCGTGGAACCTGGCTGGCGCTCAAGCGTATCGGGCGGTGTCACCCGTTTTGCGACGGCGGCTATGACCCGGTGCCCTGAGCCCGCCGGCGAATCGCGGCAGACAGTGGTTGTGGCGAGGTGCCCGGGACCGGATAATGCTCCGCCATGAACAGACCGCTGCTGATCAAGAACGCCCGACTCGTCAACGAGGGCGCCATCCGTGATGGCGACCTGCTCGTGCGCGATGGCCGCATCGCACGCGTCGACTCGTCAATCGAGGCCGACCCGGCATTCGGGATCCTGGACGCGGACGGCGCGTTGCTGCTGCCGGGCATGATCGACGACCAGGTACATTTCCGGGAACCCGGGCTGACGCACAAGGGCGGCATCTGGTCCGAATCCCGGGCGGCGGTGGCCGGCGGCATCACCAGTTACATGGAAATGCCCAACACGCTGCCGCCGACCGTGACGCTGGAAGCGCTCGAAGACAAATACGCAATTGCCGCCGAAAAGTCCCTGGCCAACTATGCCTTCTACCTCGGCGCGACCAACGACAACCTGAATGTCATCCGCGCGCTGCAGCCCGGCACGGCCGCCGGCATCAAGATCTTCATGGGGGCGTCCACCGGCAACATGCTAGTCGACGACGAAGACACGCTGGCCGGCATCTTCCGCGACGCGCCCGCCCTGATCGCCACGCATTGCGAATCGACGCCTCTGATCCAGCGGAACCTGGAAGCGGCACTCGAAAAGTACGGACCCGAAATACCCATCACCGAACACCCGGAGATCCGGAGCGCCGAGGCCTGCTATCGGTCCACCCGGACGGCCATCGCGCTGGCCCGCGAATACCAGGCGCCGCTGCACGTGCTGCACCTCTCCACCGCCCGCGAGATGGACCTGTTCGAACCGGGCGCGATGGCCGGCAAGCTGGTCACCGCGGAGGTCTGCGTGCATTTCCTGCACTTCGACAGCGGCGACTATCCGCGCCTCGGCAACCGCATCAAGTGCAACCCGGCCATCAAGACCGCGGCCGACCGCGCCGGCCTGCTGGAGGCCGTCGAGAGCGGACGCATCGACATCATCGCGACCGATCACGCGCCGCACACGAGCGAGGAAAAAGCCGCGACCGACTACCGGCAAGCGCCCTCGGGCCTGCCGCTGGTCCAGGACGCGCTGCTGTCGCTGCTGGATTTGCACCAGGACGGCAGTCTGGCCCTGGAGGACATCGTGCAGCGCACCGCCCACAACGTCGCGCAACGTTTCGGCGTCGTCGAGCGTGGTTACCTGCGCGAAGGGTACTGGGCCGACCTCGTGATCGTCGACACGAATCGCTCGACCCCGGTCACGCCGGAGCGGGTGTTGTCGCAGTGCGGCTGGAGCCCGTTCGAAGGCGAGACTTTCCGCGCCGAAATCGTCGCAACGCTGGTCAACGGCCAGCCCGTCTATCAGGACGGACGTATCGTCGAGGCCGACGCCGCCGCCCGGCTGCAATTCCGGCCGCAGCGAACCTGATCGTTTTTGTAGGAGCGGCTTTAGCCGCGATAATAAGGCCCCATAAGCTCAATCGCGGCTAAAGCCGCTCCTACAACCGCCCGTACAGCCGCCCCCACAGCTGCTCCCACAGATGACGCGCGGGCCGAATTGCAGTAATCTGCCCGCCACCAAGCCGCAGCGAAATACAGGAAACCGCCATGGGATTTCTCGCCGGAAAACGTGCCCTGATCGTGGGTGTCGCCAGCCCCCGCTCGATCGCCTGGGGCATCGCCGAAGCCATGCACGAACAGGGCGCCGAGCTGGCCTTTACCTACCAGAACGACAAGCTCAAGCCGCGGGTGGACAAGATCGCCGCGGCGACCGGTTCGGACATCGTTCTGCCCTGCGACGTGGCCTCCGACGATGAAATCGAGCAGGTATTCACGGAACTGGGCCAGCGCTGGGACGGTTACGACATCCTGGTGCATTCCGTCGGCTTCGCACCGCGCGACCAGCTGGAAGGCGACTACATGGACGTGGTCAACCGGGAGGGCTTCCAGGTCGCCCACGATATCAGCTCGTACAGTTTCGCCGCGCTCGCCAAGGCCGGCCTGGGCATGATGGAAGGGCGCGATGGCGCCATGCTGACGTTGACCTATCTGGGCTCTGTTCGCTCATTGACGGGGTACAACGTGATGGGCCTGGCCAAGGCCAGCCTGGAAGCGAACGTCCGTTACATGGCCCGCAGCCTTGGCCCGAAGGGCATCCGGGTCAACGCGATCTCCGCCGGCCCCATCAAAACCCTGGCTGCCGCCGGCATCCCGCATTTTCGCAAGATGCTGCATCACGTCGAGGAGACCGCCCCGCTGCGGCGAACCATCACGCCCCGCGAGGTCGGCAACGTCGCCGCCTTCCTGTGCTCGGACCTGGCCTCCGGGGTCACCGGCGAGATCACCTACGTCGATTCGGGCTACAACATCCTGGGCATGACCGGCCTGGACGAGTCGTAGGCCCGTCCCCCAATAAAACGGCGGCTGTAAGAGCGGCTTTAGCCGCGATAATATGTTTTTTTAAAACCGATCGCGGCTAAAGCCGCTCCTACAACAGCATCTGAGGTTACAAGCGGTCCTCGTAAACCTCGACGGTGGATTGCGCGCGCAACATACGGAGGAAACCCAGGGTCTCCTCGTTCGCGCTGGCAACTGAGATGCGGCGTTCGTAGGCCTGTTTGCGCAGTTCGTCCTCGTCACCGAGGCTCCCGTCGAGCACGGCGTCCAGTTCGACTACCGCGTACCCGTCGGCCAGTTCGACGACCTGGGTGACGCGATCGCCCTCGGCCGGCGCCTCCATCAGGAATACCTGGTCCCGCAGCCGCGCGTCGATCTCGGCACTGTCGCGCCTGGCCGCCTCGACCTCGACCAGTTCCAGCTCACCGGACTCCGCCAGTTCGCCGATGACCGCACCGTCCTGCAGGGCTGCCAGCAGTTCCTGGGCCTGCTCGAGCGCCGCGTCCATGGCCTGTTGGCGGCGCACGCTCTCGGCCACGCGGTCGCGGACCTCTTCCAGCGGCATCACCGCCTGCGGCAGGTACTCCTTGAGGTGAATTACGACGATGTGGTTCTCATCGAGATCGACCGGGTCGCTGATCGAACGCTGGTTGAGCACCAGGTCCGAAAACGAGGCTGCCACGACATTCTGATTTGCCGCGATACCTTCGCCTCCCAGGCGCCCAAAGGGTCCGGCCTCCTGCACTGGCAGGCCCAGTTCCTCGGCAGCCGGGGACAGCGTGGTCGGGTCCTCGTAGATGATGTCGACCAGGCGGTCGGCCTGTTCCAGGAAGCGGCGCTCATCGGCCTCCGCCCGGTATTCGTTCAGCAGGATCTCCCGCGCCTCCGTGAAGGTCATGCCCTCTGAGGCACGGATATCACGCAACTGAATGACGTGCCACCCGAAGCCCGTCTGCACGGGTTCGGAAATCGGGTTTTCCAGCGACAGCTGGTAAACGGCGTCCTCGAAAGCCCGGACCATAAAGCCGGGCTCGATCCAGTCGAGGTCACCGCCCTGCCCCGCTGAGCCGATGTCCTCGGAGTATTCCCGGGCCAGTTCGGCAAAATCCTCGCCTTCCCGCGCGCGGCGGACCAGTTCCTCGGCCTCTTGCCGGCGCGTATCCACGTCAACCTGGGCAGCGTCGGGGTCGAGTTCGAGCAGGATGTGCGACACCAGGCGGGACTCGGGGGTGATGAAGCGGGCCTGCTGCTCCTCGAATCTCTCCCTCAGCAGGTCCTCGTCCGGATCGACGGAACCGCCCAACCGGGCTGCGTCCAGTTCCAGATACTCGATGACGACCTGCTCTTCCGACTGGTAGTCGTCCTGGTGCGCCTCGTACCAGGCCAGCACAACTTCCTCGTCAACCTCGGCCGCGGCCGCGGCCTCCTCCGCTTCGGGGGTTGGTTCCTCGTCGCTTGCCTGCTCTTCCTCGCCGGCTTCCGGCTCGGCGTCGGCTACGGCAGCCGGCACCACGATCGCC
>CALKKN010000086.1 GCA_937995275.1 uncultured Lysobacterales bacterium
TCCCGTCGGAGGGCGAACTGCCGCACCACCAGACCTTGTTCTACCGCGAAGGACCGCTGGCCACCACCAAGGTATTCAGCGACCCCGTTACGGACGAGAAGCAGATGAGCGTGGACGGCATCACGATCGGCGGCACCGGCAACACCGAGTTCAAGCAGCTGCTGTTGGCGCATCTGCCGAAACTGCTGCTGGACGACGTCTCGACCGAGCTGTCGGTGGGCGTGGGATCCGGCATCCTGGCGGGCGAAAGCGCTCTGCATTCGCGGGTGCGCGAAATCACCGGCGTCGAAATCGAACCCAGCGTGATCGAGGGCGCCGCCTGGTTCGCCGAGGAGAACCATGACGTGCTGCAGAACCCGAGGCTGCGGGTGGTTCAGGATGACATCGGCAATTTCCTGCGCACGACCACGGACCGCTACCAGGTGATCTCGGCCGACGAGAAGACCGCCGACGAGTACGCCTCGAACGGCTTTTCGTATTCGCGGGAATACTACGAACTGCTGCTGGGCCACCTGGCCCCGAACGGCCTGGTGGCGCAATGGGTGCCGACCACGCTGCCGCCGCGCCAGTACCGGATGGTGCTCAAGACCTTCGCCAGCGTTTTCCCCCACGTCCAGCTGTGGTACTTCCTGCCCGCGTACAAGCGCGGGCCGTTCAGCACCATCCTGATCGGCTCGCGGGAACCCGTCGCCATCGAGCCGGTGCGGATCGACGAACGCTTCGCCGCCCAGCCGGAGGCCTTTGGCAGCCTGGAGCGCTACGGGATCACATCCGCAATGGCGCTGCTGCCGCATTTCATCGCGTCCGACGGCGTGCTCCGGGATGCGGTAGCGTCGGCGGACGTCAACAGCCTGGATTTTCCCCATTACGAGTTCTACCGGCCCTGGGACTACGCCCGGGACCGCGCCGGGAAGGTGGTCGAAAACCACGAACTCCTCATCGATCTCAAGCGCAAGGCCTATCCGGAGTTCCTGACCGCCCTGGCAGGCAAGGTACCCGACCGCGTACGCCTGCGGCAGGGCCTGACCGCCGAAGAACGCTACCTGAAGGGTTTCGCAAGGTTCCTGACCGGCATGCCACTTGAGGAGAGTTACCGGGTCTTCGACGACGCCCTGGCCGTAGCGCCCTGGAACGACAGCCTGCGCGCGCGCATCTACGCCCAGTACCGCTACCTGGCTTCGACCCGCCGCGATCCCGGCGAGCGCGCGCTGCTGATGGGGCGGGCCGCGGCGCTGTACCCCAAGCGCAGCGACTGACCGCGCGCCGGCCGGGCCCGGTCGATTTCCTACGTCAATCCGGTCGCCCCACCGGCCCCGATCTGCACCGGATGACCATCGCGGACCGCACTGCCGCAGCCCTACATTGAGCACTGGCCGGACAGGGCCCGCGCGAGGGGATCGCGGCGCACGGCCCTGCTTCCACTTCCTGGATCCGATCCAGCAACACGACCTGCTGCGGGGCCCGATTGTCCAACAAGCTCAAGATCCATGATAGCTTGACACGGCTGCCGTACCCCGCGGGTTTTCGAAACGGGGCAAACGTCATGAACTCACCCACTCTTTCTCGCGTGCTTCTTGCGATGCTCGGCTGCCTGAGCCTGTTGGCGGTCGACGCGGCGGCCCAGGCCGGACCCGAGAACAAGCGTTGCCTGACCCGCGAACAATTGCTCATCGAGCCGCTGTTCTCCGCCTGCCCGGCGCTGATCGACGAGGCCTCGGTGTCCGACAATTCGTTCATCGCCAAGCTCTGGCTGAACGGCGGGCCGTCGACCTACACCATGCGCTGGCTGGGCCAGAACTACTTTACCGAGCGGACGTTCACCTTCGACGAGGATACGGGCCTGTACGACGGATTCTGCGGGACCTACGCCTGCTCCATCCCGCCCGGTGGCTGGGTGGAGACGGAGCACTGGGAATATTTCGTGGGCACGCTGCTGGCGGAAAACGTGGGCTCCTGGACCTACGAAGAACTGCACGACGGGGTCGCCTTTCAGTCGCGGACCTTCGACGTCCGCGAACTCGAGCTGACGGCCCTCAGCGGTGACGGCCAGCTGGGCGTGGTCGACGAGCCGCTCGCCCGGCCGCTGCGTCTGCAGCTCGAGTCCTTCGAGGGCATCGGCATCGAAGACGAGGTCATCGGCTGGGAGCTGAACGGTCCGAGGGGCGCCAAACGGGCGTCCGTCTCCGGTATCGGCAGCGGCAGCGAAACCGACGAGGCAGGTATCGACGAGGCGTTCATCCGGCTGGGCTCCAAGCCGGGCACCTATACGCTGCGCCTGAACAACCGCCGTATTACCCCCGACTCGGAGCCCACCTTCACGTTTACCGCCATCGACGACATTGCGGACACTGATCCGGTCGAGGAGCACCCGGAGTTCGAGGAGGGCGTGGGTGAGAACCGGTCCCAGCAGTGTGATTATGTCGGCAACCCGGTCGCGCTCTCGCTGGGCAACAAGTTCCAGCGCGAGGTCGACCTGGATGCGACCGGCCTGTCGCCCGTCGAATTCGCTCGCTACCACAACAGCCTCGGATTCGTCTCGAACTCGTTCGCCAACTACTGGACGCACACCTACGACCGTTATGTCGAGATTCCGGTCGATCCGCTGTTCGACCCGGTGAAAGTGGTGCGGCCCGACGGGAAAAAGATCAACTTCACCTGGAACGGGGTCGCCTACCAG
This sequence comes from uncultured Lysobacterales bacterium, assembly GCA_937995275.1. Lineage (GTDB taxonomy): Bacteria > Pseudomonadota > Gammaproteobacteria > Xanthomonadales > SZUA-36 > CALKKN01. The sequence continues at coordinate 2,678 of CALKKN010000086.1, forward strand.
GCTTACCCCGGCGTGGTTTCGACACTGGAGCAGACTGCCGATGGCTGGCGGTTCACCGGCGAGGACCTGACCATCGAGAACTTCGATGCGGACGGGCGCCTGATCGACATCACCGATCTGGCCGGGCGGGTGCAGTCCGCCACCCACGATGCGGGCGGCCGGCTGGTGCGGATCGACAGCAACACCGGCGGCAGCCTCGAATTCGGGTACGACGGCAGCGACCGGCTGAATTCCGTGACCGACCAGGCCGGCCGGACCTGGGGCTACCGCTACGACACCCTGGGCCGGCTGGCCTTCGTCGACCACCCCGACGGCACCACCCGCGAGTACCATTACGAAGACCTGCGACACGCCTATGCGCTGACGGGCATCACCTCGGAGAACGGCCAGCGCTTTGCCTGGTACGAGTACGACGGTGAGGGCCGCGCGACGGCGTCCTACCATGCCGGAGAGGCCGATCGCGTGGACGTTCATTACGAGGCGGACGGCAGCCGGGTCGTGACGGACCCGCTCGGCCACTCCACGGTCTACCAGACGCGAATCGAACACAAACGCGGTGTGCTGGAGAGCATCAGCGGGCCGGTCTGCTCCGAGGGGTGCGGCGAGACCGATGTCCAACAGACCTACGACGACGCCCTGAACGTCATCAGCCGCACGGCCCACGGCGTAACCACGCTGTTCGGCGACTTCGACTCGCGAGGACAACCCGGCTACGTGATTCAGGCCGCCGGCACGGCCGAGGAAAAGCGGATCGACTACCAGTACGACCCGACCTTTCCCAACCGCATCACCCGGATACAGGAGCCGTCCGTTTATGCCGGTGAGTCCAGGGTCACCACCAGGACTTACGATTTCTACGGCAACCTGACCAGCGAGACCATCGAAGGGTTCGACCCGTTCGGCGCGCCCGTGTCGCGCACCGTCACTCACACTTACGACGGCCCCTTCGGCCAGATCAGCGCAACTGACGGCCCGCGGACGGATGTCAGCGACGTTACCCTCTACGAGTACTACCCGGACGACGCAGCCGAGGGTAGAAACCGGGTTCGCCTGAGGGCAGTCATCGACCCGAACGGCATCCGCATCCGCGACCAGATCGTCTACAGCGCGAGCGGCAAGGTGCTCGCCGAAGCCCGTCCAAATGGCGTGGCGCTGACCTACGAATATTACGAGGGCAACGACCACATCAGGTCGCTGACCGAATCCGGCGGAGGGGTATTCAACCGGACCCGGTGGGAATACACGCCGGCGGGCGACGTGCAGCGCCTGATCGTCGACGATGAGACGGGCGCGGAAATCGTCACTCAGTTCAGCTATGACGCGGCGCGGCGGCTGGTGCGGGTGGACTCCCGCATTACCCGGGACCAGCCCTTCATGGCGAACCAGTGGGTCACCTACGAGTTCGACGCGGCCGGGAACGTCGTCACCGAGACAGCCGGCTCCGCCGACACGCCGGGGGGCGATCTCCTCATCGACAGGGTGTTCGACGCCTACAACCGGGTCGACACGATCGCCCGCGGCGGGGTGGTCGAGGATTTCGACTACAACCCCGACGGCACCCTCGCCGCGCGGACCGACGGGAACCTCCATTCCACGACCTACGGTTACGACGCCTTCCGGCGGCTGACGACCAGTCAACTACTGGGCCAACCGGCCACAGTGTTCGAATATGACACGCATGGCCACCGGGTGTCCGTGATCGCCCCGGGCGATCAGGCGACACGGTACTGGTACGACGACCTGGGGAACCTCGTGAGGCAGGAGAGCCCGGATACCGGAGTTACGAGCTGGACCTACAATCCGTCCGGACAAGCGGCCACCGAAACCGATGCCAGGGGCCAGGTGACCGTGTTCAGCTACGATGCCGCCAGCCGCCCGACCGGCATCGACCGGGCCGGCGCGAACGACGATGTCAGCTATGGCCATGACTCCTGTCCGAACGGTTCGGGGCGACTCTGCACCGCCACAACGGGCTGGGGGCACACCACCGAGTATGGCTGGAACCCCGTCGGGGAACTCGTCACGGTGACGACCAATGAAGGCCAGATCCAGTACAGGCACGGCCCCGGCGGCACGCTGACCTCCATCACCTATCCCTCGGGGCGCACCGTCGACTTCGATATCGATCGAGGCGGCCTGCCCGTAGAGATCAGGCTGGCCCAGCCGGGCCTGCCGGATGCGATCCTGGTGCAGGACATCCGGTATTCGCCGCTGGGGCGACCGGTTGCCTGGCAGTTTGCCAATGGCCTGCAAACTTCGATCACGTTCGACGGCAGGCATCGGCCCCAGACGATCGACGTACCCGGCGTAATGAACTGGCTGGCGGAGGCCTATGACGGCAACGACAACCTCCTCTCGCTGAACGGCAGCGGCGGTGCGGTCAACTACGCTTACGACGCGCTCGACCGGCTGACTGCCGCGGTATCAGGCACGGTTGATCTGGGCTACAGCTACGACGCGGTGGGCAATCGACTGGCCCGCACCGCAGACGGTGCGGTTGAACCCGGCAGCTATGATCCCGGCTCCAACCGGATACTCGGTTATGGAGACCGGCAATTCACGCTCGATCCGAACGGCAACACCACCGGCGTGTCCGTCGGCGGACTGCCGGCCGCGGACTACGTCTACTCGGGCCATGACCGTTTGTACGAAGTAGTCGATTCTGCATCCTCGACGACCCTGGCCTCCTATCGCTACGACGCCCTGGGCCGGCGGGTCGAGAAAACCACCGCCGAGGGAACGCGAAAATTCATCTATGGCCTGCGCGGCGAACTGCTGGTCGAACTGGACGGCGCGGGCGATATCCTGCACGAGTTCGTCTACCTGGGCGGCCAGCCGGTCGCGGATCTGCACGAGGTGGCCGCCGTCTCGCCGCTCGTTTCACCGGGCGAAATCGTCATCGACGACAGTGACGCCACCGTGTTCGGCAGCAACTGGCAGACCAAATCCAGTCCGCACGCGGTCAACGGAACCTACCTGCAGAACCGGAAGCGGCGAGACCGGGCAGTGCGCTGGTACGTGGACCAGCCGGGATTTGCGGGCGGCGCGCACGATGTATTCGTGAAGTGGCTCGAGCCGGGCGGGGACGGCTTCAGCACCCGTTACGAAGTGCAGGTCAGCGGTCAGCCCAATGAATCCGTGTGGGTCGACCATGCCTCGCACGAACTGGGCGACTGGGTGCTGCTCGGCAACTTCGAATTCGCGCCCGCCGGGAGCAGCCCGACCCAGTACGTGGACCTTACCGGTTTCTACAACGACACCGGTTTCGAAGGCACGTTCCTCGAGGCGGACGCGATCAAGCTCGTCCCGACATCCATTCCCGCCGGCGCGTCACAGCCGATATTCATTCACGGCGACCACCTCGGGACACCGCAATTCGCCACCGACCTGGATGGCGCGGTCGTCTGGTCCGCCTCCTATCTGCCCTTCGGGGAAGCCTCAGTGGATGAAGACCCCGACGGCGACGGCACGAACTATTCCCTGAACATCCGCCTGCCGGGCCAGTACTTCGATGCCGAGTCGGGGCTGCACTACAACTATTTCAGGACCTACGACCCCACGCTGGGCCGCTACCTGGAGAGCGATCCGGCCGGGCTGGTGGATGGTCCGAATACCTATATTTATGCGTTGAATTCGCCCATCAAATACGCCGATCCGATGGGACTTTGGGTCAAACGATGTTCCCGTAAGCTCGGCGGCCCCGCACAACCACCGGTCGATCCCAACACTCGAAATCCCCTTCGTCACGATTTCCTGGTCGTGAGCGGAAGCGTCTATAGTTTTCAGTCCGGAGGGAGCAACTGGTGGGACATATTCCTGAGCCAGGGCCGAATTGACAACAACGAATGGGAGAATACGCTCTGTGTCATGGTTTGTGACGACGATCGCTTCGACCAGTTCGTGAAAGACGCGGTGAACCAGATCGGCGCGCCCACTTATTGCATCGGTGCGTTTCCCGGCACACCCGAATACAAAGCGGGCGCCCGGAACTGCCAAACGTGGGCTGACGAGGTGATCCGACTGGCAAGGAAAAACTACCTGGCGGGAAATCGTGTAAATTGTCCCAGGTGTTTCGCGAACTGAGCGGCGCTTTTGATGAAAGAGTTTTTCCTGATCCTGTTTTTTGCCGAATCGGTACTGCTGACTCCGCAGCCGGTTGACATCGAGGGCGAAGTCACCTTGCAGCTCGCCGAACCGGTGTCGGCAATCACCAGCGGAGCGAATGTCCGCATCGACGTGACCGGCAACATTGTGGACACCGTGGACCTTTCCAACGCGGTAGCCGTGCTCGACTACCTGGCGCAGCGGTATCCGGACGGTTCGGTGACCGCAACGTTGACGACAGACAGAGGGGAGAAGACGATCCTCGAGCGGGTCAGTGGCTCGACCAGCGGCGAGAAGGCAGAGCTGGTTGTTTCGTCATCTTCCGGCGTGCAGACGGATATCGACTTCTCCGAGTTGAGAATTGCCTCGACGACGCCTCTGCGGGCGGTGACGGTCACCTGGCAGAACCACGCCAAATAGGGGAGGAGAGTCCTTGATTACCGCCTACGCAGTGTTTTTCGTTCTCGGAATCGTGGTGTTCCTGGCGACCGGGCGATTCAGCCTGCCGAAGCGCCTCATCATCGCGGCGACCATCTTCCTGCTGCCTTCGATCGGACTGACGATCTGGGTATGGTCGATTGGCGACGAACCCCAACCGGGGGCCGTCACGGTTGGTTCGCAGCCTGTGGACAACTGACAGATCACAGTAATACCAAGCCTGCCGCCCAGCCATTCCGGCCAATTCGTGAGACTCGGGTAAGCACGCCCGATCCGGCGGCGAAGCCATATTGGAATCCGGTCAATTGGCCGAATTTCGTTGTTCCCGAAACAAATCCCACCAACTCACCCATTTCAGGGCGGGTGCCGGTCCATTCAGCACGGCCATGGCGATAGCGACCACGATCAGGACTGAATCCGCGAACGATCATGATCCACGCTAAGCGGCACAAGCAAGTGTGATAGGTCAAGGCCTGGCGCAATCCGGATAGACAATTCCACCACCCTGCTGCTTACTGGGTTTAGAGGATAACAACCGGAATCCTTCGCGCCATGAGCATGCAAGACGTCTTCAGCATTGCAGTCGTCATCTTCACGGTGACGAACATCGGCGCCCTGGGCCTCGAAACGAACCTGCGCGAGGCGCTGAAACACCTGTACAGCGTCAGGGCCATCGGGCTGGTTCTTCTGTGGGGCTGGGTGGTCGGGCCGGCGCTGGCCTTTCTCATCATCCGACTCATGCCGCTGGCGGCAGGGCACGCGGCCGGATTGTTCCTGATCAGCCTGGCGCCGACCGCGCCGTTCTTCCCCATGCTGGTGCGAAGGGCGCGTGGCGACATGTCGTTCACCGCCTCGTTCATGATGCTCACCACCGTCGGCGTCGTGCTGTTCCTGCCGCTGCTGGCGCCGCGGTTGATCGAGGGCCTGCAGGTGGATTCCTGGTCGTTGGCAAGACCGTTGCTCGTCCTGGTTTTGTGCCCGCTGCTGATCGGCGTCGCGATCGGGGAGCTCGCCCGGAATGTAGCGGACAAACTCTTACCGGTGGTCCAGAAAATCGGCGGGCTCTTTCTGCTGATCGTCCTGGTGCTGACCCTGGTGCTCTACGGGCGCGACCTGCTCGATACCGTGGGCAGCTTCGCCCCGGGAGCCCAGATCCTGTTCTTCGTCGCGATCACGGCGCTTTCGTACACGATCCATTTCGGCCTGGGACAGCCGCAACGCAGCGCCATGGCGCTCGGTATGTGCACGCGCAATATCGCCGCGGTGTTCGCAGCATTTTTCGGCATCACGAACCCGCCGGACGGCATGTTCGTGATGGTTGTACTCGTGGTCCCGCTGGCGGCGATCGTCGCAGTGGTGGCGGCACGCCTGTTCGCCCGGCAGGCCCCGACAAGTTAAAGGAGGAAACATGAAAGTCATTATCATTGGTGGAGTCGCCGGTGGCGCCTCCTGCGCCGCCCGGTTGCGGCGCCTGGAAGAAAATGCCGAGATCGTCATGGTCGAGCGCGGGCCCTATGTTTCCTATGCGAACTGCGGTCTGCCCTATCACGTCGGCGGCATCATCCCCGAGGAATCGGAACTGATGGTGGCGACGGCCGAGATGTTCAAAGCACTGTTCAAGGTCGATGCCCGGACGAATTGCGAAGCGATCGACATTTCGCCGGAACAAAAGACCGTGGACCTAAGGGACGTGGAGACCGGCGAGATCACCACGGAATCCTACGACAAGCTGGTCCTGTCGCCGGGCGCGCCGCCCATCCGGCCGCCGCTGCCCGGCATCGACTTGCCGGGCATCTTCTCGGTCAGAACGGTGCCGGACGCCCGGCACATCCGGGAGTGGCTGGAGAAAGGCACGCCGTTCCTGGCCGGGATGCACCGGTATATGGGCATCCAGGCCGTGCGGCCGAAGACCCGCGCGGTGGTCGTGGGCGGCGGTTTCATCGGGCTGGAGATGACCGAAAACCTGGCCCATCGCGGCTTCGACGTGACGCTGCTGGAGATGGGTGACCAGATACTGGGCCCGCTGGACCGGGAAATGGCGCGCGTGGTCGAAGGCTACCTCGAACACCATGGCGTCGACGTCGTGCTGAACGACGGTGCCGCCGAGTTTCGGCAGTCGCCAACCGGCGCGCTGGAAGTCCACACCGAGTCGGGTGCGATGTACCCGGCGGATATCGTGGTGCTCGGCATCGGCGTGCGGCCGGACACCGACCTGGCAAAGGCGGCGGAGCTGGAGATCGGGGCGCTGGGTGGAATCCGCACCGACGAGCGGATGCTCACCAGCGATCCGGACATCTTCGCCGTCGGCGACGCGGTCGAGGTACGGGATTTCGTCACGGGCGAGTGGAGCCTGGTGGCGCTGGCCGGCCCGGCGAACCGCCAGGGGCGTATTGCCGCCGACGTGATCGCCGGCCGCGACGCGCGCTTCCGGGGCACGCAGGGAACGGCCATCATCGGCCTGTTCGAGGGCACGGCAGCCTGGACCGGCGTCAACGAGAAGACGCTGAACCGGCTCGGCGACACCGACTACGAGAAGATTTACCTGTACCCGAACTCCCACGCCGGCTATTACCCGGGCGCGAAGCCGATCGCGATGAAGTTCCTGTTCCGCAAGTCCGACGGTCGGCTGCTCGGTGCACAGGCGCTGGGCGAGGACGGCGTGGACAAGCGCATCAGCGCCCTGGCCGGGCTGCTGCAGATGGGCGCCACGATCTACGACCTCGAGGAATCCGAATTGTGCTATGCCCCTCAGTACGGCAGCGCGAAGGACCCGGTGAACTTTTCGGGGATGATCGCGGCCGACGTGCTCCGGGGTGACATGCCCATCTGCCATTGGCACGATATTGAGGAAGGCGTGGTTCTGGACGTGCGCGAACCGTTCGAACTTGCAGTGGAGCGGTTCACAGGTGCCGTCAACATACCACTCGGGGAGCTGCGGGGCCGGCTGGACGAACTGCCCCGTGACCAGACGATTTACGTCTTCTGCCGCTCGGGGCAGCGATCCTACTACGCGACGCGCCTGCTGCTCCAGAACGGGTTCGATGCCAGGAATATTCCCGGCGGCATGTTGTCGAAGACCTATACTTCATTCTTCTTGCACGAGGGGCCGACCGAATACCCGGCCTGACCAGTGGAAAACCAGAGGAATTCCGCCTCAACGGGATTCCGGGGAGGAAGCATGCTCGCTGAAAGCCATTTTTATTTTCACAAAGCCGCCGACGTGCTCGGCCTGTCGGACAAGGTCCGGACGATCCTGTTGACGCCGCACCGCACCGTCAAGGTGGGCATCGCCATCGAGGGGGAAGACGGCGAATTGCAGTCCTACGAGGGCTACCGTGTACAGCATAACATGGCCCGTGGACCGATGAAGGGCGGACTGCGTTATCACCCGGCGATGGACGAAGACCACGCTGCCGCG
>CALKKN010000087.1 GCA_937995275.1 uncultured Lysobacterales bacterium
CCGCCTCCCAGGAACCGTCGAGGCAGCCCTCGAGACCCCAGACGGCGTCGGCGGCCGTCCACATGTCGCACTCGTCCTCTTCGGAATCCAGCGCCACCGTGTGCTCGCCGAAATACCAGATGTTGCCGTCCACGTCCTGCGCGTACCAGTCCAGCGTCCGCTCCAGCAGTTGGGTGTCGCCCAGGCCGTCACAATCGTCATCGTAGTCGATGACTTCCTCGTCCCGGACGGTGCGCACCGCGGTGCCGTCAACGGTGAGCTTGTATTCCTCGCCGACGCCCGAACGGCCCAGTACTTCCTGAACGCTGACGATGCATTCGTCGTCCTCCTCCGCGGTGTAGATGAACTCGGCGCCCTCGGGCAGCGGCCACCACAGGTTGGTGATGGCATGCGAGTCGGCGGCGAAGTCGCCGTCCAGCTCGACGAAGCCGCCGGCCAGCGCCGGACCGGCGCCCGCCACCAGCAGAGTCAGTGCCGTCAGGCCGGTTGCTCGAACAAGGTATGGTTTCATGTCTGTCTCCTGTTTGCCGTGAACCGTGTCGGGATGCGGCGACCGAATCGACGGAATTCCGAACGGGGCCGCGGTCACCGCGATCGGTGGGTTCCCGGTGTCTTAGACGAGTCAGGAGGCGAGAATCAATCGGCCGGACCGGGCAATCGGGGGGTACTGCGCGGGATCCCACCCCGGATTCGGTCAGAACTCCCAGAAAATACCGAAGGCCGGGATCAGGGGCAGCCACTGATCCACGGTGCGATCCAGGAACGCGTTGCCGGCGGCGTCTTCGTCGATGTCGTAATCGATGCAGCAGTCGTTGCGGCGGTTGGTCGCGTTGGTCACCTCGAAAAAGGCGGACAGCCGGCCGCGACTCACCGTAATTTCCCGGCTGACCCGGAAATCGACCTGCGCGAACGTGCCGAGCCGTTCGGCGTTCCTCGGTCCCGGGATCGGGAAGTAGACGGGTTCGTCCGCCCCCTCCTCCGGGGGCGCCATGCCCAGCGCCATGCCGGTGGTCGGCCAGCCGGTGTGGACGCTGACCGCAACGCCGATCTCCCAGGGTTCGGGCCGCCAGGCCACCGCCGCCTGCACGGCATGCCGCTGGTCCCAGCTGCGGCGCTGGTTGTCCCCGTCGATCCGGTCGGTGACTTTCGCCAGGCTGTAAGTCACCCACCAGTCGAGGTCTTCGGCGCCGCGATATTCCAGCGTCAGTTCGATGCCCGCCGCGCGCGCCGACGCCGGGTCGAGCCGGACCCGGTCCGGCGCCAGCTCGGGGATCATCGCCAGCGGGTCGTACAGGTTTTCGAAGCGCGGCTTCAGCCGCTCGTAGTCTTTGTAGAACGCCTCGGCCCGCAGGCGGTAACCGGCCCCGAAGCGGCGCTGGATGCCGGCAATCCAGTGGTCCGCGCGCTGTGGCTCGAAAAAGCGGTCCTGGCCGTCCTCGACCTGCAGTTCCTGGATCGCCTGGGACTGGGAATATCGACCCCAGGTCAGCCGCAGCTCGGTCGCCGACCCGAAAGTGTGCAGGAGGCTGATACGGGGATTCAGCTGGCTGTCGAACCGGGGCTCTGTATAAGTCTGCCGGTCCCAACGCAGGCCCATCTCCAGGCGGGTGGCTTCCGTCAGGCTCCAGCGGTCGCTCAGAAACAGGGAATAGCTGTCGCCCTCCGGCGCGGCCCGGATGGCGGACGTTTGCGGATTTTCGATGCCGGGCCAGAACTCGTAGAAGCCACGATATTCGGCTGCCGAGCGGTAGTCGTAGCGGGTCCGCTCACGGTGCACTTCGAACCCGGCGTGCAGCGCATGCCCGCCGAACCCGGCGTAGCGCCAGCCCTGGCTGAGGCCGTAGATGCGGGCGTCGCGCAGGTCGGCGACGCGCCCGATGAAACGCTCGGGATCGTTTACTTCCGCGTGCCGGCTGTTGTCGAGGGCGCTCCAGGACAACACGGTCGAACTGGTCAGGTACGGTGTCCACTCGCTTTCCAGGGTCATCCAGACATGCGCGCTCTGCGTGTCGCTGACGGACTGCTCCAACTCTTCCGGGTCGTTCTCGGTGATGACCACCACCTGGTCGTCCGCGTACAGGGCGTTGGCCGACAGGCGATGCCGTTGGGTGAGTTCCAGGCCCACTTCCGCAAACAAGTCCGCATAATCCGGCTTGCCGAGGTCGTCGTCGAGGAAGAGGTCCAGGTTGCTGCGGCGCACGGACACCAGCCAGTCGAACCGCCCGCCCTCGGTGAAGCCCGTATTCAGCAGGGACGTGTTGTAGAAGCTCAGGCCGATCTCCGTGTGCATGGGTTGTTCCGGCTGCCGGGTGTCCAGCAGCAGGACACCGCTCATCTGGTCGCCATAGGCCACCGGAAAGCCGCCCGTATAGGCCTCCACGCCGGAGATCGCGCGGGCGTCGATCGCACTGAAGATGTTGTGGTAATCACGGATGTGGAACGGATCCAGCAGTTTCAGCCCGTTCAGGTAGATGGCCGTCTCGTTGTGTTCGCCGCCGCGGAAGTGGGAACGGGACGACAAGCCCCCCGCCGCGGCGCCTGGCAGGCGCTGGGCCGAACGCACGGGGTCCTCGCCCAGGTCCGGCAATGCCTGAATGGCGCGCTGGTCGATGAAAAACTGCGAGTTGGAAAACAGGACATAGCGGCTGGCGGAGACATTGATTTCCTCCAGTTCCAGCAGTTCGGGCGCGGGCTCCTCCGCGGTTTCGGCCGGCGGGGCCGCCAGCGGCTCAGCGGGTCCGTCCGCCTGCCGCACGACGAAGTACACGCCGTCCACCTCGTTCAGCGTCAGGCCGTGGGGCTCGAGGATTTCCCGGAGCAGCGGCAGGGGCTGCCGGAACAGGGGTTCGTCGGCGACGATCAGTGTCTCCGGCACGAGCTGGGTGCTGTAGACGAGTTCGAGGCCGCCGGCCCGGAACTCGTCGAGAACGTCCTGGACCGCCCTGCCGGCATAGGGCGGACCCGCTGCGGCCGCGGCCGACACCGCCACGATGGCCCATAGAAAAATAAATATCCGCACCACTCCCCGGCCCGCTGCGCTGGTGACGAGTGACCCTGATTGTCCTCCGCCGCGCCGGCAGATGCCAGCGAGACACGGCGCCCCGGTCAGCGCTCGCCGAGCGGACGGATCAACAGGCTGCCGTCGCGCACCTCGTATCCCAGGTCGCTGGTTTGCAGTATCGCGGCCAGGGCCGTCATGGGTTCCAGGTCGATCCGGCCACGCAGTTCCGTCTGCTGCGCCAACCGCTCCGCTTGCGGCGACGCATAGGTGATCGAGCGGCCCGATTCGCGGCTGACCCAGTCCAGAAAATTGGCCACCGTGCGGCCATCAGCGGGAAACGCCGGGGCCGTGGCCTGCGTCCACTGCCACAGGTCGCCCCAGGCCGGTATGGCCTGCCGGCTGGTCGAGCCGGAGGCGTCCACCCGCAACTGCTCCCCCGCGTCCGCCTCGGCGCTGGCGACCGGGCCGTCGAGCCGCACCCGGCCCCGCCGCACGCTGACGGTGGTGCCGGCGGCGCCGACCGCCGTCATGTACTGCGTGCCCAGATGCCGCACGCGGCCTGCCGGTGTCACTACAACCGGCGGCGCGGCCTGCCTACCTTCCTCCGCGTCGACATACAGGCGCCCGGATTCCAGGTGGATTTCGCCCGCCGCGGTCAGCCGCACGCGGGTATCCTGATCAAGCCGGACCGAACTGCCGTCCCGCCAGCGCATGGCCAGGCCGGAGTCAGACCGGGTGGCGATTCCGCTGCCTGAGCGGAGCTGCAGTGATTCTGCGACGACCTCTGCAGCCGTACCATCGGGCATCTCCCGCAAAACCGTACCGACGACAACCTCGACGGTCGCCACCGTCACCGGCTGCAAGGCCGGCTCAGGGCTGCGCAGAAGCAAGGCCGCCACACCCAGCGCCAGGGCCAGCGATGCCGCAGCCGCCAGCGGCCAGTACACCCGGCGCCGTCTGCGCTGCCCGGTCATCTCGCGCCATTGCGCGTGCAGCGCGGCGCGGGCCGCCTGCTCGGCAGCCCCCGGCGGCCGCGCCCGGGGCGAAGCGTGGCGGAGCAATGCTTCGAGCAGGTCGTTGGCCGGCTGCCTCGTGGTATTTTCCGAACTGTTCATGATTGTGCCTCTTCGATGACCGGTCGCAGCATGGTGCTGCAGATGTCCTGGAACGCCCGCTTCGCCCGGGCCAGCAGCGACTGGGTGGCTTCGAAGCTCAGCCCGAGCTTCGCGGCGATCTCCTTGACCGAGTACCCCTCGATGTATTTCCACTCCAACACATCGCCGTAACGGGGCGGCAGCCGGTCCAGCGCCACCTGGATCAACCGGCTCACCTCGTACCGCTGGTATTGTCGGCCCGGTCCATCGGTGCCCGGCATCAGGAGGGAATCGACGGCCGCCCGGATTTCCGGGCGGTCCTCGGTCAACACCACGTGCTCGCGATAGCCTGCGTTGCGGCGGGCCCAATCCACAATTTCGTTGCGCGCGATGGCGCACAGCCAGGTGAACAGCGCGGCCTCGCCGCGCCAGGCCCCGATCTTCCGCAGCGCGTTCGAGAGCGCCGACTGGGCTACCTCGGCCGCGGCCTCCTCGTCCTGCGCGACGCGCGCCAGCACGAAGCGGTACAGGCGGCTGTAGTTCTCGTCGAAAAACCGGTTGAACGCGCGCTCGTCACCTGCCAGCAGGCGCTTGACCAATCGTTTGTCGTCGAGATGAACCGGCACGGAGCACTCCCGCGTTCGCTCTGACCGGGATTTTAGACGAAGAACGCGCGGAAAATCGGTCGCTGTCCGGCCCCGCTGCCGCCATCACTGGCGGCAGCGTTGCCGGCAATCAGGCCGTCCGGGCTAGCGTGGCAGACCGTCGTGACGCTCGGCCTCGGGTTGCAGGCGCGCCAGCACCTCTTCAGCAGGCGCGGTCGATCCTTCCTCGATCCCGTAGGACCCGGCGGTCTGCACGGCGATCAGCATCAACTGGCCCTCGCTTCGATAGGCAAGGAAGGTCAGGTTGAACGCCGGGATTCTCACCATGAACGACTCGGCCGGGTCGCCCTTCACGCTGGTCAGCGCAGTTGCGAGGGCGCGCGACAGCAGCGGCGCGCCAAAGGATACCGCGCGCCAGTCATTTTCGGTGCGCTGGACGGTTATCGAGCACCGCGTCGCGCCAGCGGCTTCGACGAGAAAGTGGATCAAGCCCGTCGACAGGATGAGATCATCGGGATCTTGCCCCCGCCGGTAGTCGCGCAGCGAATCGAGCCTGATCATGTAGTCAGCGACAGCCGGCCCGATGCGGGCGTCACTGACCTGATCGGGCGTGTCGAACCCCATGCGCTGGGCGGTGTTCTCGGTGACCAGTTCTTTCAGGGTCCCGAGCCCGGCCTCAGCGGTCTTCTGGCTGTCAGCGGTCATGGCGCGAAGGTCGGCTCCCGTGGGTGTCTGGGCCATGGCCAGTGTAGCGGCAGCCAGACCCATTACGGCAATCAGCAATACGGTACGCATTTCAGGACCCTCCCGTTCAGCGGACACGATAGTAATCGTCCCAGTGTGTATGGTGCCCGGGACTCTCGACGTAGTAATCGTAGGTATCGAATCGGTGGTCGCCCACGTTCGGCGGCCCGGGGTCGTTGACCTCAACAAAGTTCACGCCATCGATCGTTCGATACCCAATCGCCACCATCATGTGACCGCCTCCGAGCGGCCAATGCCAAGTGAAGGCGAACGGCCGCCGCCCACAGTTCGCCGAATCGGCGATTTCGGTCTTCAGATCAGACCAGGACAAGGCCGCGTCGCTGGTCGTCTCGAAGCTGAATCCATGCTTGCCAAACTCGGGCCAACCGCCGACGACGCAGGCGCCGGGGGTTGGAGAATTGCAGCAGTCCGTTCTGCCGAAACGGTCATTGGCCTGGGTACACTGGGCGACGTTCGTCCCCAGGAATTCCATTACCATCTGGCCGCTTGCGGCCCAGCACCACATGCTGGTTTCCTGCGCACGGAGCGTCACTCCGAGGCTTTCCTCAGCCGGGGGGTTGCAGCACGCCCCCATTGCCAGCGCGACGGGAAACACCAGTATCGCGCGACGTAATCCGAAAGATTTGAGAATGGACATCATCGTCTTCCGCCCTCCTGTAGTCGGTCGACGGGCAGCGGAAACGTTCGAGAATGCGAGACGCGCTCCGGATGCGCATCGACAGTGCAAACTTTCTACATTGACCTGGCGGAGGCGGTGGTCCTGGTCTGTGACCACTGGTTTTCACCGAGATCGGCATAGACCAGAGCAGACCGCCACCACAGACTACGATAACACGAAACCATTTTTACGGGGCCGGAGTCAGGCCGGGCTGCCTGTGCTCCAAGGCTTGAGAGGCGCACCAAACGACTAACCGGCCTTTTGGCAGATACGTTCCTTTTCGAACCACGTTAGCAGCCCTTGACCGTCTGCCGGAAGGTGCTCGTGAATGCCGATAACCAGCGCCGCCCCGGCACGCATCGCGCCCGTGATGCGCTTCAGCACGTCCACCTGGAGCGCGTGATCGAAATAGGTAAATGCCAGGTTGCGGCAGAGCACCAGATCGAACGCTCCCTGCGGCCGCACGCGACGAATGTCCTGGAGCCGGAATTCGACGGGGCGCCTGTAGCCGGGCTCGAGGCGATAGCTATCGTTTCCGTGTGAGAATGCCCGCTCACGCCAGTGGGCGGGCAGCTCCTTCAGGCTACCGAAGCTGTAGCGGGCGCACCCAGCGCGTTGAATCAGGCCATAATCCGCATCGGTGGCGGTGATCTCGATGGCCAGTGCGGGGAATCGGGACTGAAGTTCCAGCGCCCACAGGATCGCCAGGGTGTACGGTTCCTCCCCGGAGCCGCAGCCCACGCTCCAGACCCGAATGGCCTCGTCCCCGCGGTCCAGTGCGCGACCTGCCAGTGTCGGCAGCACTTCCCGCCCGAGCCGGTCGAAGACCCGCCGGTCCCGGTAAAACCTGGAAATCGTGATGCGGCAACAATCATCCAGCCGGCCCCATTCCTCTGCGTGGCATTGCAGAAAGACCCGGTACTGATCGAGGTCCCCGAGGCCGAGCTCCGCCAACCGCCGGCCCACCCGCTTGCAGACCTGTCTGCGTACCTTGCGATAGCCGGGCCAGCGCAGCTTGAGCTGCGGCAGCGCCCATTGCAAAAAGCTGACGCACTGCTCGTCCTTCATGCTTGCTCCAGCCGGTGACCGGGTCCCCGGGGAACCCGGCGGCACATTCGCCCCATGGATACCGGGTATTATAGAAAGTTGTGAAGCCCGCCTGCCTGAGGGCGTCATATGACGGACATACGACTCGACCAAGCGGTCGCCCAAGCCATACTCGGCCTCGACACCCTGTGGGGCGGAGACGTCATGAGCCCCTCGGGAACCCGCCGCTTCATTGCGGACTCCTGGTTTTCCGGCGCCGAACTTCCCAAAGCGTATTCCCACCCGACTGCCGCCCGCGTGCGGGAGTGCGAAGGTCTTTCCGCAGAGGAGCCCGACCGCAAGATCATCGACGCCTATCTCGCTGCCGTCGATGTGGCCGGTGCGGTTGCCGCCGTCCGCGAACTCGCGGGCGGGCAGCCAGCCACTCGCCGCGCCTTTCTCGAGGGACTCGGCGAGTGCCTGCAGGTCATGTGGGATCTCGGGATGGAGCGGCTGGACCGTGGCGATCCCGTGCCGTACGAGCTATCCGTGATGGCCTCGACGGCTACGGCGCCGACCCCTTCGGATCCCACCGCCCGCCGGCAGCGGCTGGGGGCCCTGTTGGCGGAAGCGGGTTACGCTGCCGACTCCGGGGATCGGCTCCTGGAGGCGGCCGACGCCTGGAGGCGGGAGCGGCTGGTACCGCGTGCAGCCATCCCCGGTCTCGCGCGGGCATTCATCGCGGAACTCGAAGAGAGCACGAGCCGGGCGGTCATGCCTTACCTTCCACCGGAACTGCAGGAGGTGCCCCGATCGAACGTGGAGTTCATGCCCATCGAAAACGCCTGGTTTTCGGGCTCGATGAATTACCTCGGGCGCGCCCGCCGACCCGACGGCCGTCCGGAGTACGAGGCCACCTACGAGATCAACGCCTCGCTGGAAATCTCGATCCCCGAATTCCAGCAGCTCGTCAGCCACGAGGTGGTTCCGGGCCACGTGACCACGTTCGCTTTCGTCCAGCACCTGTATGTCCTGGGCCAGGTCGGCTTCGAGGGTACGGTCCTGACCATGAATACGCGCTACTCCACCCTGGCGGAAGGGATTGCCAACAACGCG
>CALKKN010000088.1 GCA_937995275.1 uncultured Lysobacterales bacterium
CTCCTCGAGGCGGTATGGAACGTCTATGTGCGTGTCGATCAGCATCGTGCGCTGCGTCATCATGCGGGCCTTGGTCAACAGGACGGGGGGCGGTTCTTCGGTCTGCGCGGGCGCGGCCGGGGCGACCAGGCTCAGAAACAGCAGCAGGGACGAGGCTCTCATCGTCAGACTCCTCGGGGCGGGGCAACCGTCGGGTCACTCCAGGATTCCAGTTTTCCAGCGGGGGCGATGTGGTAGTCGACCATGCGGTCGCCGTCGAATATCCAGCGGGTCTGAAAGCGCTCGCCGCGGATCAGCATCGGCACCCAGTACTTATCGTCTTCCCACATCGCGTCGAAAGGGATCTCGTCGATCCGCGTCCACAGCGGTTCCGCTTCGCGGGTCTCCACCGGCTCGCCTTCGAAATTGCGGGTCCGGTAGACCCAGACGTGGATGGAGTAGCCGTCCACGAACTGGAAGCGGTGTTCGCCGCAGTACTCGAGGTCGCTGACCTCGATATGCAGCTCCTCGCGGCATTCGCGGATCGCCGCCGCCTCGGGCGTTTCGCCCGGATCGACCTTGCCGCCCGGTGCGTTGACCTTGCCCTTGCCGAGCCCGGTCTTCTTGTTGATCAGCAGGATCTCGTCGCCGCGGAACACGAATACCAGCGTGGCCGGGTCCCGCGCCTCCCAGCGCTGCCAGTCGATGTCCGTCAGTCGGTTCATGCGACGCGACGCAGGCGGCTCACAGAACGGTCGCCTTGCAGAAGCGGCGTTTGCCGACCTGCAGGATGCCACTGAAGCCCGGTGCGAGTTGGAGTCGCCGATCGCTGATCTTCTCGCCGTCGATGCGCACGCCCCCCTGCTGGATCATCCGGAACGCCTCGGAATTACTGGACGTCAGCCCGCAACGGGTCAGGGCCGCGGCGATCCCGATGCCCTCGCCACCCGTGTCGATGGCCTGTTCCGGCATGTCCTCGGGCATCTCGCCCTCGCGAAAGCGGGCAATGAACTCCTCGCGTGCGGCCTCCGCCGCCGCGCGGTCGTGGAATCGTTCGATGATCTCTTCGCAGAGCAGGAACTTGACGTCGCGGGGATTGCGCCCCGCCGCGACGTCGGCGCGCAGCTTCGCCAGTTCGTCATTGCCGCGGAAGCTCAGCAGGTCGAAGTAACGCCACATCAACTCGTCGGTGACGGACATCAGTTTGCCGAACATCTCGCCGGGCGCCTCCGTGATACCGACGTAGTTGCCGAGCGACTTGGACATCTTCTGCACGCCGTCCAGCCCCTCCAGCAGTGGCAGGGTGATGATGACCTGCGGAGGCTGGCCATAATGTTGCTGCAGGTGCCGGCCCACGTGCAGGTTGAACTTCTGGTCAGTGCCGCCCATTTCGACGTCGCACTCCAGAAAAACCGAGTCGTAGCCCTGCGCCAATGGGTAGAGGAATTCGTGGATCGCGATCGGCTGGTTGTTCCGGTAGCGGGCCTCGAAGTCGTCCCGCTCCAGCATGCGCGCAACGGTGTACCTGGCGGCCAGCTTGACCATGCCCGCCGAGCCGAGGGCGTTCAACCATTCCGAGTTGAAGCGGATTTCCGTTCGGTCCGGGTCGAGGATCTTGAACACCTGGCGCGCGTAGGTCTCCGCGTTCTCCCGGACCTGCTCGGGCGTCAGCGGCTTGCGGGTGACGTTCTTGCCGGTCGGATCGCCGATCAGCCCGGTAAAGTCGCCGATCAGGAAGATGACAGTGTGGCCCAGGTCCTGGAACTGGCGCATCTTGTTGATGATCACGGTGTGTCCGAGATGGATGTCGGGCGCGGTCGGGTCGAAACCCACCTTGACACGCAGCGGGCGGTCCAGCCCCAGGCGTTCCTCGAGCTCCTGCAGCTTGGTGATCTCGTCCGTGCCCCGGGCAATGAGGCCCAGCGCTTCCTGGATATCGGTCATAATCCTGTCCGTCGGCCAATCCGCCATTTTATGGCTTTGCGCTCCGCGGCTCCACCCCGGCAAGCCCATGGCTGTAGGGGCCGGGGCCGGTTTCGGGTTACGATGAGGGTTCCCGCTACACAATCAATATCGTGACGGAACCCTGAATGACACGCCTGAGCCTGCTGGACGCCAACTTCCTGATGGCCGAAAACCGCGAGACGCCCATGCACGTAGCGGGCGTGAGCCTGTACCGATACCCGCCGCGCGTCAACAAGAGCGAATTTCTCCGCGAGTTGCGGGAAATCCTGCTGTCCAGCACGGACCTGCGCCCGCCGTTCAACCAGCGGCTGGCAGACAACTTTCTGAGCCGGGCCAACCTGATGTTTTCCTGGGAGAAAGACCGGGAAATCGACCTCGATTACCACGTTCGCCACTCCGCCCTGCCCCGGCCCGGCCGCTACCGTGAACTGTTCACGCTGGTGTCGCGCCTGCACAGCACGCTGCTGGACCGCAACCGTCCGCTGTGGGAACTGCACCTCATCGAGGGGCTGGCGGGCAACCAGTTCGCAACCTATCTGAAAACCCATCACTGCATGATGGACGGCGTCGCCTCGATGCACATGGCGCAGAGCATGTTGTCCGACTCCCGCGACGGATGGAAAGACTATTCGCCGCTGGCGCGCGAGGCCTGGGAGCAGTACCGCAAGCGCATCCCGGCGCCGCGCCAGGCAGCAGCCGTCTCAAGGCAGGACCGCCAGTCCCTGGTCGAACGCATCGTCCAGCAGGCCGGCGGCGGCGCCCACCTGGCCCGTGCCCTGCTCAAGTACGCCAACGTCTGGGTTGGCGGCGGCCAGCCGCTGAACGTGCCCTGGCACGGTGTGCCGCGCGGCAGCATCAGCAGCGGCGTCAGCGGCTCTCGGCGCTTCGTGGCGCAAACCTGGCCGTACGCGCGCATCCGCGCTGTAGGCAAGGCGATGAACGGCACCCTGAACGACGTCGTGCTGGCCATGTGTGCCGGTGCCCTGCGCAGCTACCTGGAGCAATCCGGCGAACTGCCCACGAGGCCGCTGAAGGCCATGGTGCCCGTTTCGTTGCGGGTCGAGGGCGACATCGAATCGTCCAACGCGGTCGGCTTTATCGTCGCCAATCTCGGCACCCACCTGGCCGACGCGGGCGAACGCTTCCGGACGATCCAGCAGTCCATGCAGGCCGGGAAGGAAGTGTATGCCGGACTGTCGGCCGGCGAGGCGGCGCTGTTTACGCAACTAACGTCCTCGCCGCTGGTATTGACGACACTGCTCGGCGTGGGGCAGCTGTTTCCCGCCTACAACCTGATCATCTCCAACGTTCCGGGGCCGCGCAAGCCGATGTACTGGAATGGCGCCCGCCTCGAGGGTATCTACCCGGCCAGTATCGTGGTGCACGGCCAGGCGCTGAACATCACCCTGGTCAGCTATGCCGAACAGATCGATTTCGGGATCATCGCCTGCCGGCGTACCACGCCGCACGTCCAGCGCCTGCTCGATCTGCTGGAAGATGCCCTGGCCGAACTGGAGGAAATCGCCGCCCCAACCCCCTGATTGGGCCCCTGATTGACCCCGCTGATTGACCCCTCCCGGGCGTGCCAGTATCGTTAGCACGCCGAAACCGGGCGGGAAACGAGGGGTCTTTTATCGACATGGAATTGCCGGTCTTCATCCAGGAGGCGCGCGCCAGGGTGGCAGACGGCAGTCACTGGCCAACGCGTCGCAGGCTGCTCGTGTTCGGAGCCACGCTGATCCTGCTGGGGGTGCTCATCGGGCTGTTCGAGTCGACCCCCGAACCGGAGGCCGAACCGTATTCCGAGGTGGTCGATTTGTCCTTGCCCGAACGTCTTCCGCCGGACGGAACCGCCCTGGATGCAGCGGGCGCGAGAGGTTCCGCCCTACCGGACCTCGACAGGTGGGCCAGCGTCACGGTGCGCTCCGGCCAGACCCTCGATGGCATATTCCGCCAGCAGGGGTTCAGCGTTTCCCTCCTTCACCGGATACTGGCGCTCAACGCCGACACGAGGGGGCTGAAGCGAATCCGCCCCGGCGACGTGTTCGACTTCCGGGCCGACGACGGCGGCGAACTGGCCGCGATGCGCTATGCCCTGGACGAGGGCCGTTATCTCCTGGTGTACAACGACGGGGACCGGCTGGTGGCGGAGGTCCAGGTCCGGGAGATCGTCGCAGAGATCGCCGAAACCCAGGGCGTCATCGATTCGTCGCTGTTTGTCGCCGGCAAGCAGGCCGGCCTAAGCGACGCGATGGTCATGAAGCTGGCCAATATCTTCGGCTGGGACATCGACTTCGTGCTGGACATTCGCCAGGGCGACCGTTTTATGCTGGTCTATGAAAAGCTGTATCGCGAGGGAGCGTTCCTGCGGGACGGCGAAATTCTTGCCGCTACCTTCGTCAACCAGGGGGAGCGCTTCCAGGCGATCCGGTTCGACCACGGCGGGGGCGCGGAGTATTTTGCCCCGGACGGGCGCAACATGCGGAAAGCCTTCCTGCGGGCACCGCTGAACTTCTCCTACATCAGCTCCGGCTTCAACCCCCGCCGGATGCACCCGGTGCTGAAGCGCATCCGGCCACACAACGGGATCGATTATTACGCTCCACGCGGAACCCCGGTTTACGCGGCGGGTGAAGGCACCGTCGTCCGTTCCGGTTACTCCGCAGCCAACGGCCACCACGTTTTCATCAAGCACGCCAACAGCATCGAGACACGCTACCTGCACTTCACCAAGCGCAGGGTGAAAAAAGGCCAGAAGGTCCGGCAGGGCCAGACCATCGGGACGGTCGGTTCCACCGGACTGGCCACCGGGCCACATCTGCATTACGAGTTCGTCGTCAACGGGGTGCACCGGAACCCCCGCACGGTGCCGCTGCCGAAGGTCGAGCCGCTGCAGGGCGAGATCCTGACGGCATTCCAGTCGCAGGCGGCCCCGCTGCTGACGCAACTCAGCCGCCTGGAGTCCGCCTCGCTCTACGCGAGTCGTGAGTGAGCCGCACCATTACATTGGCCTGATATCCGGCACCGGCCGGGGCGGCGTCGACGCGGTCTCGTTCGCCTGACAGGTGCGCGTGAACCCGTCCTGCCGGGTACAATAGAAAGGCCATGAACCTCCTGCTCAATCTCGTGTGGCTTGTCTTCGGCGGTTTTATCATCGTGCTCGGCTATCTGCTGGGCGCGATCCTGCTCTGCATCACGATCATCGGCATCCCGTTCGGTATCCAGTGTTTCAAGTTGGCCGGGCTGGCTCTGGCGCCGTTCGGGCGCGAGATTCGGGAGAAGGAACCGCCGAGCGGCGCGCTGGCGGTGATCATGAACATCATCTGGATTATTCTGCCCGGTCTGGAGCTGGCCGTGCTGCACCTGTTCCTGGCCCTGATCTTCGCCGTCACGATTATCGGCCTGCCGATCGCTGCCCAGCACCTGAAAATGACCCGGCTTGCACTTCTGCCCTTCGGTTTCGAGGTCCGGGAAATCCGCTGATGGCGCACTGGCCCTGGTCCGGTCTGGTCGCGGATTGGTTCGGTGCTTCGCTCGAATCGCCGGCCGCCATCGACGATCGCCTCGACTGGTGGTTCAAGGCCGACGCGGAACGTGACACGCTGCTCGCCGAACGGCATGGCAAGCTCGTCGAACAGTGCGCCCGCGGCGCACTGTATCACTGGCTGGACCGACCTGAAGGGCGCCTGGCCCTGGTCATCGCCCTCGACCAACTGCCGCGCAACCTGTTTCGGGGCACGCCGCGGGCGTTCGCCTACGACGCCTGGACCACGGCCTGGTGCCTGGCCGCCGTCCATACCGGCCAGGACCGCCTCCTCAAGCCCATCGAGCGCGTGTTCCTGTACATGCCGCTGCAGCACTTCGAGGACCTGCAGGCGCAGGATACGGGCGTTCAGCTGTACGAGCGGCTGGGGCGAGAAAACAGCGAGTGGCCGGTATTCGCCGACGAGTTCCTCGCCTATGCGCGGGTTCACCGCGACATCATTGCCCGCTTCGGGCGCTTCCCGCACCGCAATCAGGTACTCGGCCGCACGAGCACGCCTGAGGAACGCGAGTACCTGGCCGGCGACGCACCCACCTTCGGCCAGTAACCGCGAACACCATAACCGCCCGCCGGGG
>CALKKN010000089.1 GCA_937995275.1 uncultured Lysobacterales bacterium
CTACAACGGCCACGCGATCAGCGTGGACACCGCCGTCGGCAAGCTGATGGTGAAGCAGAACCAGGTCGAGAACATCACGGGCGCAGGCTTCGTGGTCGGCCCGGGCGGTTCGGTCGAGTACCTGAGCCTGGAAAACAACCAGTTCACGGACATCGACGGGGTGCTGCCCGGCGATCTGAACCAACAGGCCGCCATCCGGCTGCAGGCCAGCCTGCGCGCCGACATCACCGGCAACCTCCTCGAGCGCGTGGTGCGCAGCCCGCGACCCGCCGCCAGCCGCATCGGAATCGATGTCGTCAGCAGCGCCCAGGTCGCTGTCCGGGACAACCGACTGGTGGCGGTGACGGCGCCCAATTACACCGACCTCGGCGCCGGCATCGCCGTTTCCAGCCCGGTTGGGGGGTTCGTGATCGCCGGCAACGAGGTGAGCCGCGTCCCGGAGTACGATGCCGAGGAGGCGAAAAAGACCGTGGACGCGCGATGGCTGCCCCTGCTGGTCAGGGGCGGGCGCCCACCCGCCGCAGACCTCGAACTGATGCGCCGCGATACCATGCAACCCGAGATGTCCGGCGGCATGGGCATGCTGGCCCACATCGTCGGGGAGTCCCTGAAATACAGCTCCAGCGCCCCTGTCTTCCAGGTCAAGGACCGGGCTTACGCGCTGTTGGCCACCCACATCGTGGACCTCGGCAGCCTCGCCGCCACCAGGAACGACGTGCGCGCAGACGGCAACTTCCTGGACGCGAAGTCGACCAACACGACCGCCGTGGTCGCGATGGCCACGAATCACTGCGGCCTGTCGGACAACGAAGTGCGTTCGACGAATTCTGGCCCGTTGGCGCTGGTCTTCGCGCACCACGTGGGATTCAATCACAATCGCCTGTTTGCCAATGCGGACGAACTGGTGCTCATCCCGACCCAGCGCTACGCAGTGCTGGGCAACATGCGCACCACTGGCAACATCAGGGTGATCCACAAGGACAAGCTGGACGTGCTGCCGCCCCCATGGGACGCCCTCAACCCGGTCTTTTAGGGGCGCACGGCTTCAGAATCGCACAGACAGGAACAGGAACATGAGATATCTCGTACTGGAAAGAGAAACCACCGTTTCGGAAATCGCGGGCAAGGCATACAGGGACCTGCCCACCGCCGAGCGCCGCAAGGCCGAGGAGGCGCTGGTCAAGGCCAACCCCAAGCTGAAGAACATGGCGAACCTGCGTGCCGGCGCGCTGATCCGCATACCGGAACGCGCGGATGCCCCGCGACTCAACCGCCGCAACGTGGTGGACCCCGTGGACCATTTGGTGGACGACGTCTCCGAGCGCCTGGATGCGTTCCTGGACGAGTTCAAGGACAGCTTCGGCGCCTGGAAGAAACAGTCGAAGGCCTACCCGGAGCTGATCAAGGCTGCGGGCAAAAACACGGAGGAATGGCCGGAGATCAAGACCGTGTCAGCGCAGCTGAAAAAACACCTCCGGGCCTCCGAGAAGAGCAACGAAAAGAACAAGGAGATGGGTATCGATGCCCTGAAGAAGCTGGGCGAGGTGGCGGCTGCCCTGGCCCGGCGCTGAACATTCGGTAACGGAGAGCCATTATTCACACGTACGCCCGGAAGCCAGGTAACGCCCGGCCAACGGACAGCGAGCGGTCGTCCATCGCCCGCCGCCGGCCGGACCGCTGCCAGGATTCTGCTTCGCATTCGGCGTGGCGGCAACCGGCGCGAATCCAGCCCGAACTGACGGTCGGCAAGCCGGGAGACGCCTTTGAGAACGAGGCGGATCGCGTCGCCGACCGGGTTATGCGGATGCCGGTTTCCGTGCCGGCCGCGCACGCCCCGCCCGGCGTCCGCCGGATGGGCGCCAAGGCCCCGCCGGGCGCCGATGTGCAGGGACGGCAAGTACCGCCCGTCGTGCACGACGTCCTGGCCGCGCCGGGGCAGCCGTTGCCCGCCGCTGTCCGGGCGTTCATGGAGCCTCGTTTCGGGCACGATTTCAGCCGGGTGCGCCTGCACCGGGGGCCGCGCGCAGCCGCGTCCGCGCACGCCCTGCGGGCCGCCGCCTTCACCTCGGGATCGAACATCGTCTTCGGACGCGGCCGCTTCGCGCCGCAAACGAAGGCCGGCAAACGGCTGCTGGCCCACGAACTCACCCATGTCATCCAGCAGTCCGGCCGCCCGGCCGGGCCGGACCCGCAACAATCGGGCCGGTCTACCGAATCGGCTGCCCAGCGCGCGCAGTTCATCGCCCGGACCCCCGAGGACGAGCTGCCCGCCACCGGCGAGGAGGCAACCCCCACGCTGACCAACGCCCGCTTTACCGGCAACCGCATCCTGGAGCGGATTCTGAGCGGCGAAATCGAAGCGCTCTCCGCCCGTCACAACGGCCGCCGCGGGGCCGTTTCCCGGGTGCAGCAGGCCCTGGTGGCGCTCGGGTTCGAACTGCCGATTCATTATGTCGACGGATCTTACGGTGCTGAAACCGAGGAAGCGATCCGCCAATTCCGGGCCCGCTACGGCCCCTCCGAGGGAAATCAGCTCGACGGACCAACCCTGGCCGTGCTCGACCGGGTGGCGCCGCCCCCGGGCGAATCGCACCGGCACACGGTGGACTACGAACGCCTGCTGGCCGACGACCGACTCGACATAACCGTAGCGCTCGGGGCCACCGACCGGAAAGTCGAGCGGGAAACCCCGGAGGGAGATACCGTAACAACCGAAACGCCGGTCGAAGATGTCGAGGCAGAGCGGTTCCGAAGCTGGATGGAATCCAACGGATTCGATCTGGAACTGTTGGGCCTGGCGGGAAACGAATACTGGAAAGTGACGCGCCCGATTACGTGGACGGGTGCCGACGGCGCCGAGCAGACACGGGATGTGGACGTCTGGATCAACCTGGTCGTGCCGGGAACCGGAGCGGCCAGAGAATTCCGCGAGGGTCTGACGAACGACGAGATCACGGTGTATGTGGGGCACGCCCGCTACGGCTCCGGTCCCGACTTCGACGCCAAGTCCAGCCCGCTCGAGAATTTTCGGATCGGGATCGATCGCGCCCTGAGCGAGGCCGGACGGCCCACCCGCGCTGAGTTTGCCCGTGAGCACGAGGTCGCCCTGGACGAGGAGCATGACCTGATGGACATGGTCCGCAGCGGCGATTTCGATCCCGAGCGCTACCGGGTGCTATTCTTCCATGCCTGCACCTCCCTGGCCTATCTCGATGAAATACGCGATCAGATCGGCGGTCCCGAAAATGTCGATGTGGTGGGCACGCGCCGCTCTGTCAATTTCTCGCCGCGGGAGGACGCCATTGGCGTTCCCGAAGCGCAGCGTTTTCTGGAAGGCATCTTGGCCGCGGAGTCGATGGAATCGATCCTGGCGGCCATGGACGAAATACAGCACAGCCTTTACTCGGTTCGAGTTCCCCGGGGCGGGCTTTACGCCAGTTCCGGGCTGGGCGACAACCCCCGCGCGCCCTGAGCGGGCCAGGCTCGCAGTTTCCGGCCCGACCAGCTAACCTGATCCCCAGCCCGCTGTGCGTGACGGGTGTTTTCGATCGGAAGCCGCCCATGTTGACTGTCAGATCCTGGTTTACCGCTTGCCTGGTTTCGCTCCTGCTGCTGCCCGGCTGCGAGCGGCCGCCCGAACCACCCCCGCCGGCAACCGCGCCGGGCGCCGGCGAGGCCGTTGCCGTCCGCCACGCCGCGGTCGCCATCCCCGACCGCTACGGCGCCGAGGTGGCCGAGGACATCCTGCGGGCCGGCGGCAACGCGGTCGACGCGGCGATCGCCGTCGGATTTGCACTGGCCGTCACCTACCTGGACGCGGGGAACATCGGCGGCGGCGGTTTCATGCTGG
>CALKKN010000090.1 GCA_937995275.1 uncultured Lysobacterales bacterium
CCAGCGGCCGGAGGCGAGGAAGCGCGGCACGGTGTCGTTGACGTTGGTCGCGGCGATAATGCGCTTGTAGGGCAGGCCGATCCGGCGCGCGATCAGGCCCGCCGTCACGTTGCCGAAGTTCCCGCTGGGCACGCTCACCACGAGGTTTTCCACGGATGCGGCCGCGGCGGCCCCCTCGAAGTAATAGCAGACCTGCGCCAGCAGGCGCGCGATGTTGATCGAGTTGGCGGAGTTCAGCCCCAGGCGATCCTTGAGCTCCGTGTCGTCGAAGGCCTCCTTGACCAATCGCTGGCAGGTGTCGAAGTCGGCATCGACGGCGAGCGTGTGGACGTTGCCCCCGAGGGTGCAGAACAGCTTTTCCTGCAGCGGAGATATCCGTCCTTTGGGGTAGAGGATCACCACCCGGATGCCGGGCTGCCCGTGGTAGGCATGGGCCACGGCCGCCCCGGTGTCGCCCGAGGTGGCGGTCAGGATGGTCATCGACCCGCCGTCGTGAAACTCCGCCAGGCAGCGCGCCATGAACCGCGCGCCGAAATCCTTGAACGCCAGGGACGGGCCGTGAAATAGCTCGAGAGCGTTGACCGCTGCCCCGCCCGCACCCACGGCGGACACCGCGATCGGGAAATCGAACGCGGAGACGACCATGCGTTCGATGACGGCCGTCTCGATCTCGTCACCGAGCAGGTGCTGCAGCACCGCGATGCTGCGCGGCACGAACGGCAGCCCGAGCAGCCCGGCCACGTCGTCCAGCTCCTCGAAACGCTGTGGAAAATACAACCCCTGCGCTCGGCCCAGACCGCGCAACACCGCCTGCCGGAAATTAACCTGCTCGGTCGGGTCCTTGATGTTGATCAGGCGCATGTCGGCACCACCTCGTATTTCAGACGCTCAGTCAATGCTGCGCGCGCCGCCGAGATCGGCACGGCACACGTGCACAAAACCGCGGTCGTTCTTCTGGTAGTTCGCGGCCAGCCAGTCACGGACGCCGGCGGCTACCGCGTGGTGGTCGGCCAGCGCAAACACGGTGGGGCCGGAACCCGAGATGCCGACCGCCAGCGCCCCCAGCTTCCGCAGCGCCTCGCGCGCCTCGTCGAAACCGGGCAGCAGACTGCGGCGATAGGGCTCGGCGATGTGATCCACGATGCTCTGCGCGGCCAATTTCAGCTTGCCCGTGTGCAGGGCATGGACGAACTGGGCGAACTGGGCGCCATGCCGGACAGCTACCTTGCGCGGCAGCCGGTCCGGCAGCACGGACCGCGCTTCCCGCGTCTCCAGCTCGGTGCCCGGCCAGCACACGATAGCGCGCCAGGCGCCGGGCCAGGGCAGTGTGTACTCGCTCTGGCTGCCCGGCGGGCACAGGCGCAGGCCGCCGAAGAGGCAGGGCGCCACGTTGTCCAGGTGGATCTCGCCGCTGATGCGGCCCTCCATCTCCGCCATCAGGTGGAATATCTCGGGCATGCTCAGAAGATTGTCGTGCCAGCGATTGAGCGCTTCCAGCGCGGCCACGATCGAACTGGCGCTCGACCCCAGGCCGCTGCCGATCGGCAGGCGCTTGCTGAGCCGCACCCGCAGCGGCCGGATATCCACGCCACGTGTTCTCAGGGCTTCCTGGTAGGCCCGGCAGCAGGCGACGACGATGTTCTGTTCGGTATCGGTGGGCAGGTCATCGGCAAACGGGCCATCTACCTGCAGGCGCCAGTCCGGGCCGGAATTCCTGCCGGCAGCCGGTGCGACCTGCACCAGGTCACCCAGCAGGGTGCCGTCGAGCGGTGCCAGGGCCAGGCCCAGGGCGTCGAAACCGACCGACAGGTTGCCGATCGAAGCCGGCGCGTAGACCGTCAGTGACTGGTCGTTGTTCTTGCGTGCGCTTCTCGCCATCCGTGTTCCCCGACCGGGCCTTCAGTTGTCCAGCGGCCGCCACACCGTGCGCAGCAGGTCGCCGAACACGCCGGCAGCCGTGACCGCGGCGCCGGCGCCGTAGCCGCGCAGCACCATCGGTATCGGCTGGTAGTAATGCGTGTGAATCACCAGTGCGTTCTCGCCGTCCCGGATCGCGCCCAGCGGCTTGCTCCGCGGCACGGACTCGATGGTGACCCGGCATTGCTCACCCTCCAGCCGCGCCACGTAGCGCAGCACCTGGTCCTCGCGGGCAGCCTCCTCGGCACGCTCGGCGAAACCCGAGTCGAATGCGCGCAGTGTATCGATCAGGTCCGCGCGGTCGACATGCGCCACGTTCTCCATCGGCACCACCGGCTCCACGAGGATGTCGTCCAGCTCCAGATGCAGCCCGACCTCGCGGGCCACGATCAGGAGCTTGCGCGCCACGTCCATGCCCGACAGGTCGTCACGGGGATCCGGTTCCGTGTACCCGAGTTCCATGGCCCGGGCCACGGCCCGGGACATCGGCACGCCGTCCTCGATCAGCCCGAAGATCATGGACAGCGAACCCGACAGGATGCCCTCGAACGTCTTCAGCTCGTCGCCGGAACGGATCAGGCCCTGCAGCGTATCGATGAAGGGCAGCCCGGCGGCCACGTTGGTCTCGTACAGGAATTTCCGGAAATTGCGCGTGGCGGCCGCGCGCATCGCCAGGTAATACCCGTAATCGGAGGTGTTGGCCTTCTTGTTGGCGGCGACGATGTTGAAACCGCTGTTCAGGAAGTCGACGTACTGACCGGCCAGTTCCGAATCGGTGGTGCAGTCCACGATGGTCGGGCTGAGCAGCCCGAGGTTCTTGCGGATCGCGATGACGTCGTCCAGCGCCCAGTCCCTGCCCCCGGTGTCCAGGTCCTCGCGCCAGCGATTGAGATCGATCACGTCGTCGGCCACCAGCAGCTTCTCGCTGTTGCCAATGGCCCGCACGCGCAGGTCGACATGGTGCTCGACCAGGCTGCCGGCCTGGCGCTGGAACTGGTCGAGCAACTCGGCGCCGACATTGCCGCAGCCCAGCAGGATGACGTCGATATGCGTCGAGTGGCTGAAGAAGGCGGTGTGCACGGCGCGCGTGGCCGGTTGCGCGTCCTCGCCGCGTACCACGACCGCGATGGCGCATTCGGTGGAGCCCTGCGCAATCACCTCGACGTTGACCCCGGCCGAGGAAATCGCCGTCAGGAACCGCGCGGCGATGCCCCGGTAATGCTTCATGCCCTCGCCGACCAGGGACACCACGGCGCGATCGGTCTGGACGCCGAGGTCCTCGATCAGGCCGTGCAGGCGCTCGAAATGGAATTCCTCTTCCAGCGCTTTACGGGCCTTCCGTTCGTCGGTGCGCCGCACGCACAGCGTGATGCTGTACTCGGAGGACGACTGCACGATCAGCAGGATCGAGATGGACTCGCTGGCCAGCGCATCCATCACGCGGCGCGCGATGCCGACGCGGCCGCGCAGGCCGCCGCCCTGCAGGGTAATCGACGAGACGTCGTGCAGGTGGGAGATGCCGCGCACGACGTGCGTCCGCCGCGCCTCGCTGTGCACCCGCGTGCCCGGCCGCGCCGGGTCGTAGGTGTTGCGCACCTCGCAGGGGATGTCGTTCGCGGCCAGCGGGGTCAGCGCCTTGGCTGATATCACCTTCGCACCGAAGTAGGTCAGCTCCATCGCCTCGTCGTAGCTGACCTCCTCGAGGCAGCGGGCGTTGCTGACGATCCGCGGGTCGGCCGTGAAGAAGCCGTCCACGTCCTTCCAGATCTGGCACAGGTCCGCGCCCACCGCGGCCGCGATCGCCGCCGCCGAATAGTCGGTGCCGTTGCGGCCCAGCAACTGGATCTGGCCCTCCGCGTTGATGCCGTAGAAACCCGGCAGCACCATGACCTGGCTGTCCGCCCGCAGGCGCTCGCGCAGCAGCGGCGCGGCGGCCTCGATGTCGACCAGCGAATCCAGCCAGTCCTCGTTGGCCAACGGCAAAACATCGGTGTCGGACCACTGGGCGCGAATGCCGCGGTAGTTCAGCACGTCGACCATCAGCCGGCTGCTGAAACCTTCGCCGCTGGCCAGGATGCGCGCCCGCGCCTCGTCCGGGCACTGCCCCAGCAGGTGGATGCCCTCGATGCGCCGATTGAGGATTTCCTCCTGCTCCGCGAAGAAGGCGGAGCCTTCCGGCGTCGGCACGCCCTGCGCCGCGAGTTCGTCGACGATGGCGCGCTGCCGCGCGAAGGCCTCGTGCAGGTGGGCCGCGCCGTCGCCGCCCTCGACCGCCGTGTCGATCGCGGCCAACAGCAGGTCGGTGACCCCCTTCACCGCCGACAGCACAACGATGACCTGTTGCTCCGCAGCGTACCGGCCGACCACGGCGGCGCTGGCCTCGAAGCCCTTCAGGTCGGCCAGCGAGGTGCCGCCGAATTTCTGCACCAGGGGTTTCCTGTCGCTCACCGTGGCCAACTCCTGTCAGTATCCATGCTCGTGGACCGTCCGCATGGCGCGCCCGGACGGGTCATTCATTTCCTGCAGCGCCTTGTCCCACAGCACCGCCTCGGGGGTGCTGCAGGCGATCGTCGGCCCGCCGGGCACGGTCTGTGCCGCCGAGGCCAGCGGGAAATGCTGCTCGAAGACACTGCGGAACCAGTAGGCCTCCTTGGAGGCCGGCGTATTGACCGGAAAACGCCCGGCGGCCCGCGCCATCTCCGCATCGCTGACCCGTTCCGCCGTGAAGTCCTTGACCGCGTCGATCCAGCCGTAGCCCACGCCGTCCGAGAACTGCTCCTTCTGCCGCCAGGCGATCGATTCCGGCAGCAGGTCCTGAAAGGCCTCGCGCAGGATGTGCTTCTCGATGCGGCGCTTTCCGGTGTGATCTGTCCCGATCATCTTGTCGGCGGGGTTGAGGCTCATCGCCACGTCCAGGAATTCCTTGTCGAGGAAAGGCACACGGGCCTCCACGCCCCAGGCCGCCATGGCCTTGTTGGCGCGCAGGCAATCGTAACTGTGCAGCCGCGACAGCTTGCGCACCGTCTCTTCGTGGAAAGCGCGCGGATCCGGCGCCTTGTGGAAGTACAGATAGCCGCCGAAAATCTCGTCGGCGCCCTCGCCCGAAAACACCATCTTGATGCCCATCGCGTGGATCTTGCGCGCCATCAGGTACATCGGCGTGGCCGCGCGGATGGTGGTGACGTCGTAGGTCTCGAGGTGGTAAATGACCTCGTCCAGCGCGTCCAGCCCTTCCTGGATGGTGAAGGTGAAGCCGTGGTGCACGGTGCCGATGTGGTCCGCGGCGCGCTGCGCGGCCGCGAGGTCGGGCGAACCCTCCAGGCCGATGGCGAAGGAGTGCAGCCGCGGCCACCAGGCCGGCGTCTCCTCGTGGTCCTCGATGCGCATGGC